>JBKDHQ010000190.1:0-41742 GCA_046336365.1 Neisseriaceae bacterium | reverse complement strand
TATAAAACACAGTCTATCTTTAGGTGTGGATTTGATATGATGCAGTACCTAATAAATCTTGCTTTTGCATGTGGTGATTCAATACTTAGAACTCAATTATTTAATTTACTCACGGGACAGCCAATAAAATCAAGCTCTAAGGTACAAAATATAATGTTAAATTTTTAAAGATCTAAAAAATGTCAGGTAATAAGATTTGGCAGATCCAAATAGTGGTTATAACTATATGTTAAACGAAAATGTCGGTTATCAATTACAATTTTATAGAAGTTCTTTGATGAATTTATTACTTTCATTTGGCCCTGGATTACAACAACAAGGAGAAGTTGGGGTATCCTATATAGTAAATGTACCAACTTGGCTTACTCAAGCAACTTACAATTTAAATATTAATGATATAACTGTTTTTCAAGAACAATTACAGAACATTGCAAGTTCCTTAACAGTATTATCTAATTCAATAACTTCACTCAATATAAAATTTTATAAGAAAGTAGCTATTTCTTTGTCCTATCAATTTACTTATTATTCTGTTCCTAGACCCCATACAGCACAAGTAACAACAATAACAACTATAAGCCTTATTTATCCCTTATAGTCTAGTTTAAGGATTAATTATTTTACCCAGTAAAAATTTTTAAACTTATCGTCCTAAATTTCAATTTATAAAAACTATACTATAATGTTGGGACTATTATTTATAAGTATAACTGTCGAACTCTTATAAGTTATAAATCTACAAAATCTTTAGACCTAATGTTTCAACTACAATAAATGAGATTTTGGTTATAATATTAAATTAATATGTTAATATAATAGTTATACAGGTTTATTTTGTTATGATAAATCCACTAAAATACATTCTCAATAAGCACATTTATAATTTAGGTTCATATGAAACAAAATTCTTGAAGCTACATGACGGTATAATCGAATACTATAGTTTTGGAAAAGGTCCTCCACTTTTCTTGGTTATGGGTTATGCTGCTACTATGAATGCTTGGGATTTTAGGCTACTTGCTGAACTTGCTAAATTTTATCAGGTAATATTATTTAATAATCGAAATACAGGAAATTCTATTTTTAAAACAGATGATTATACCCTAACTGATTTGGCAGATGATATTGAAAAACTTAGAATCAATCTAAAATTAGATAAAATAAATCTGCTCGGCATTTCTATGGGTGGTATCATTGCTCAAAAATATGCTAACGGTTATCCTGGTAACCTCAGCAATCTAATTTTAATAAATACTCTACCCCCAGGAAACTTATCTGAACATCCTAGTTACCAGGTTGAGAATGCCCTGAGAAATTTATCTGAAGGAAATTTAAAGAGCTATTTGCGCTTATTTTATCTGATATTTTCTAAACCTTGGTATTGGCTTAGTTTATGGGTTTTTCATTTTAAACCACATGGAAGTAAGAATATAGTTTCTAAAGAAACTATTCGTAAACAACAAGAGATACTTGAAGAATGGAATAAATTGTTAGATCCAGAAAAATTTTTAAATAAAATAACTACAAATACTCTAATTTTTGTAGGAGGTAAAGATCGTATAGTCCCTCCAATAAACTCGAAAATACTAAAGAAATGTATAACAAATTCAAAGCTAGTAAATTTTTCAAATGGTGGACATTTACTAATATATGAATATCCTAAACTAGCTAGAGTTATTATTAATTCATTAATTTTGAATTTTAGTAAACTAGATACTAACTAAAGAACAATTTTTTAATAGTTTTTAGAATAAAAGTAGAAAAACATATATTTATTATAAAGAATTATGTGCATTAATACTTTAATATATAGAGTTTTAGGTAGTGTATAATTGCTGCATAGTTCTTAAATAATCAATTTCCTTTTCTAGGAGTGACTAGATGCTTCAATATTCTCCAGTATGGCCTCATGCAAATATAAAACAAATTTTTCCTAATATTTTCTTTGTAACAGGTACTAATATTACACAACATGATGGGCTAACCTTACAACATAGTCGGAATATGATAATTGTTCGTGATAATGGCAAACTTTCACTCATTAATAGCGTTAGATTAAATGAAAAAGGATTAGATGAGCTATCTTCGCTTGGTAAAATTGAAAATGTCATTCGAATCGGTAGCTTTCATGGTCGTGATGATGCCTTTTATCTAGATCATTTCGATGCAAAACTATGGGCATTAGCTAATATGGAACATGATAAAAATAGAAATAGTGATTATATTTTAACTGCAGATGGAATGATGCCATTTCCTAATTGTAAATTATTTACATTTAAGTCATCAAAGTTCCCAGAAGCAATTTTACATATAAACCATGATGGCGGAATACTAATAACTTGTGATAGTATAAAAAATTGGGTAGCATCTGATGAATTTTTCAATGACAGCACAGCAAAACTTTATGAACAACAAAACTTATTTGGTTATGCTACTATTAATAAAATATGGATGAAAGCAACTGAAGTTGATAAATCAGAGTTGCTAAATTTAAAAAAAGTTGATTTTTGCCATTTATTGAGTGCTCATGGGGAGCCATTATTAAATGATGCTTATGATCATGTAATCAGGACCTTAACCAAACTATAAGCAATAGTCATTAATTAGTTAAAATATACATGGGGCAAATGCTAATGAAAATTGCTATTTTTTCTACTCATAAATTTGATAAAAAATATTTTAATTTACATAATATTTATAATCTGGAATTTACATTTATAGAAAATACGATAAATCAGGATAGCTTGAAGTTAGCACAAAAGCATGATGCAATTTGTGTATTTGCAAATGATAAAGTAGATCAAACTATTATAGCTATTCTTTCAGATATGAATATAAAACTCATAGCATTAAGAAGCGCAGGATTTGATAATATTGACTTATTATCAGCAAAACAATACAATATTCCAGTAGTAAGAGTTCCAGCTTATTCACCCTACTCTGTTGCGGAGCATGCAGTTGCTATGATATTGACATTAAATCGTAAAACACATAAAGCATATAATCAAGTAAAAGAAAGGAATTTTACTTTAGATAATTTATTGGGGTTTGATTTATTTGGGAAAACCGTTGGCATAATAGGTTGTGGCAAAATTGGCAGCGCATTTGCAAAAATAATGCTGGGTTTTGGCTGTAACGTTATGATTTATGACCCTTATATAAATGATAAAATTGTAGCATTTGGAGCTAAATACATTAATTTAGAAAAACTATTAAATATTTCAGATATTATATCATTGCACTGCCCTTTGACAGAAAATAATTTTCATCTCATTAATTCCGAAACTATTTACCAAATGAAGCAAGGAGTATGTCTTATCAATACAGGGCGTGGTGGCTTAATTAATACTGTTGATGTTAAAAATGCCATATTAAATAGTAAGATCGGATTGCTTGGATTAGATGTTTATGAACATGAAAAGGATATTTTCTTTAAAGATTTAAGCAATAATGTAATTAATGATCTAATAATATTAGAGCTGCTTATGTTTCCAAACGTATTGATTACATCACATCAAGGCTTTTTTACACATGAAGCATTAACAAAAATCGCGACTACCACTATAGAAAATATATATAAATTTTTTACTGGCAAAATTCAAAACCAAATTACAATATAGCATTTAAGTTGTTTGATTATATACACGAAGTATTTCAATTCTGGAGCTGAAATGACGATATAAATCACTACGACATGGACTATATGCTTTATCCTGAGCGTTTTATAAGGAATGACAAAGTCCAGAATTGAAAGACGATGAGTATATTAAAAAGTAACTCAAATTAACCAAACATTAAATCCCTATTCATAAGTTATTGGAAATAAAAATTCATTATAATAAGAGGTCATGAGAATAAATATAACTTTATGATATAATCTTGTCTAATTTAATTATCATTGTAAAATATACTATACCTAAGGATTATAAATGTCAAATACTACTGATAATACAATACTTAATGACGAAAATCATATAATTGCAGAACGTAGGACAAAGTTAGCACAATTACGAATAGATAATCAAGCATATCCAAATAATTTTAAACCCAAAGATGATGCAGAACAGTTACATAAACTATATGATGCCAATGATAATGAAGAGTTACAAAAAAAGTCAATACATGTTGTTGTAGCCGGCAGAATGATGTTAAAGCGCGTCATGGGAAAAGCGTCTTTTTCAACAATTGCAAATGGTCAATCTAATATACAGCTTTATTTAAGCCGTGAAAAGATTGGAGAAGAACTATATAATAAATTTAAACACTGGGATATCGGTGATATATTGGGTGCTAGTGGTACGTTATTTAAAACAAAAACTAATGAATTAACTATAGATGTTGATTCATTAAATTTAATTAGTAAAAGCCTTCGCCCCTTGCCCGAAAAATTTCATGGATTAACTGATCAAGAGCTATGCTATAGGCAGAGATACCTTGATTTAATTATGAATCCAAGTACGCGAGATTTATTCATCAAAAGATCTAAAATTATACAATCTATTCGCGAAACATTAGTCTCTGAAAATTATCTTGAAGTTGAAACTCCTATGATGCATGTTATACCTGGAGGTGCAACAGCAAAACCATTTATTACTCATCATAATGTATTAGATATGCCTTTATATCTGAGGGTGGCGCCTGAATTATATTTAAAAAGGTTAATTGTTGGAGGCTTGCATAGAGTATTTGAAATAAACCGTAGCTTTAGAAATGAAGGTTTATCAACAAGACATAACCCAGAGTTTACTATGGTTGAGTTTTATGAAAGTTATGCAGATTATAAACGCATGATGGAAATAACAGAAACTATTATTAAATCATGCGTTAAAACTGTTATGCATAATTTAAAATTTTACTATCAAGATAAAGAGGTTAATTTTGAAGATCCCTTTGATCGCTTAACTATAGTTGATTCAATTATTAAATATAATTCTAATTATAAGATCGATGATCTAAATAATTCTGAGTTTCTAACAAAGGAACTACTAAGATTAACTAAGGAAGCTCATAATAATAAAAGCTTGGGAGTATTACAATTATTACTTTTTGAGGAAACTACTGAAAGTAAATTATGGAATCCAACATATATTATTGATTACCCAGTGGACATTTCTCCATTAGCCCGTAAATCAGATTTAAATCCAGAAATTACAGAACGTTTTGAATTATTTGTTGTTGGGCGTGAATTAGCAAATGGCTATTCAGAATTAAATGATCCAGAAGATCAAGCTTCACGATTTAAAAAACAAGTGGAACAAAAAGATACTGGTGATGATGAAGCTATGCACTATGATGCTGATTACATAAGAGCTCTAGAGTATGGAATGCCTCATACTGGAGGTTGTGGTATTGGGATTGACCGTTTGGTAATGTTATTAACTAATTCTCCCTCAATACGTGATGTAATCTTATTCCCACAGATGCGCCCAGAATAAGTTAAGTTGGTAGGGATAACAAATGGCAGATGATTTATTTTCTGCATTAGATAAAAATGACCAATCTGATGCGATCAAGAAAAAAATTGATGATTTAACTGCTGAATTAATAAAATACAATTATTATTACCATAACAAAGATGAATCATTAATTTCTGATGCTGAATATGATAAACTGTATCGAGATCTGCAAGAATTAGAAGATAATTATCCACAATTTAGATGGAGTAACTCTCCAACACTCAGTGTTGGTTTTGCCCCAGTATCAGAATTTACACAAATAGAACATACAATACCAATGTTATCATTAAATAACATATTTTCAAATATGGATGAAAATGATCCCCTGCTCCGTCATAAAGAATTATATCTTTTTAATAAACGTATTACCGAGGCTTTGAGTGATGAACCTGAATATATTGCTACGCCAAAGTATGACGGAGTAGCAGTTAGTCTAATCTATGAAAATGGAGTTCTAACATCCGGAAGTACACGTGGTGATGGATTTATTGGAGAAGATATTACATTAAACATAAAAACTATACGTAACATTCCAAAGCAATTAAATTGTAATCACCCACCTCAACTTCTTGAAGTACGTGGTGAAATTTTAATTTATACTGAAGATTTTAACCGATTAAATGCTAAACAAGAAAGTTTAGGACTGAAAGTATATGCAAACCCTAGAAATTTAGCAGCAGGAAGTCTACGTCAATTGGATAGTAATATAACAGCTTCAAGGCCATTACGTTTTTTTGCATACTCAATTACTCAACTATCGAAAGAAGAAGAGTTAGATACATATTATTCTCAATTATTATATTTAAAAAATGTAGGGTTTGAAGTAGGCTCATGGATTGTAAGATGTAAAAATATAAATGATTTAATAAAGTATTATGAAAATGCCTTGCAAAATCGTATGGAAATGCCATTTGGGATTGATGGTATTGTATATAAAGTAAACAATATCTCTTTTCAGGAAAAGCTTGGTTTTGTTATGCGTGCTCCAAGATTTTCAATTGCGCATAAATTTCCAGCAGAAGAATGTGAAAGTCAGATAGTTGATATTCAAGTACAAGTTGGTAGAACTGGTGCATTGACCCCTGTTGCCAGGTTAAATCCTGTTGCTGTAGGTGGAGTTATTGTATCTAATGCAACATTACATAATCAAGATGAAATTATAAGAAAAGATATTCATATAAATGATTATGTACTAGTCAGACGTGCTGGAGATGTGATACCAGAAATAGTTAAAGTTTTGGTAGAAAAACGCTCAGCTGACGTAATCTCATTTGTAATGCCAAATAAATGTCCGGTGTGTGATTCTCATTTAGTGAGAGAAATTAATGAAGCAATTATTCGCTGTAGTGGTGGATTATATTGTAAGGCTCAGATGATACAATCTATTACCCATTTTGCTAGTAAATTAGCTATGAATATAGATGGTTTAGGAGAAAGAATTGTTACACAACTAACTGGTGAAGATTTGGTTAATAATGTTGTAGATGTATATAAACTTCAAGTTGAGCAGTTAGAAAACCTTGAACGTTTTGGTAAAAGAAGTGCGAATAATTTAATTAATGCTATTGATAAAAGTAAAAAGACAACTCTAAACCGTTTAATTTATGCCTTAGGTATAAGGCATGTAGGAGAGCGAACAGCTAAAGATCTTGCTTATACTTTTGGGAACCTTGAGAATTTGATGAATGCAAGTTTGGCTGAGCTAATCTCAGTTAGAGACATAGGTGAAGTTGTCGCACAGTCAATTATAAATTTCTTCAAAGAACAACATAATCAGGAAATAATAAGAGGTTTACTAAAAGCTGGTATAAATTATCCTGAAGCTACACCGAATAATACTTATAATGAATATATAAGTGGTAAAACATTTGTAATTACTGGGACACTAGTTGGATACTCTCGTGAAGATATAAAAAATAAGATAGAAGAGTTAGGTGGCAAAGTATCAGGAAGTGTATCTAAAAAAACTGATTATCTTGTAGCTGGCTCTGATCCTGGTAGTAAATATATAAAAGCTCTAGAATTAGGAGTTACTGTATTAAGTGAAGAATGGCTTGATAAATTCCTTAATAAATAATTATGTAACTATAAAAAGTCAAAAGAACAGAATAGGAAAACGTGGTTCTACCACATATTTGGATAAAATCGGGAATGAATATGGGTAAAATATTCTTCCACAATGCGAATGATAGTATTTTTTCTAAATCAAGCTCGCTTTGTTGGTAGTTCACCACCAAGAAATAATATTCATCGTTAAAATTTTAGTGACTAGCTAATCTGTATCTAGAATCAAAATGGCAGAATATAACGTATTGATATAGCAACCCAAAATAACTAAGATATAAAATTTAGGTATAATATTATTGATGTATAACAGATACATTTTTGTTAAAATTATTTTATTAGAGAATTAAAGAATAGTTGAAGTTTATTGTGAAACAATTAAAAAAATATAAATTATTCATCTTGATAAGCTTATCTAGTTTTTTAGCTTATGCCGATAGAACATTAATTTTTGCAATTGATATCATTCGTCATGGAGATCGAACTCCAACTACAGAAATACCTAAAGATCCATATAGTTGGCAAGAAGGTCTTGGTGAATTAACCGCAAATGGTATGAAGCAAGAGTTTAACTTGGGTAAAAATTTACGCAATAAATATGTCGTACAATATAAATTATTACCTGCTAAATATAATAATGATTTTATATATGTTAGATCCAGTGATTATAACCGAACCCTTATGAGTGCTCAGTCAGTGTTACTCGGATTATATCCATTAGGAACAGGCCCCATCATTTCTACCGAGCAAGTATCTGCTCTACCAATGGGCTATCAGCCTATACCAATTCATACGGTTCCACAAGCAAATGATAGTGTGTTAGTTCCAAGGCAAAATAAACAAAAATTTAATTTATTAATGAAAAAATATGTATTTTATAGTGAAGCATGGCAGAAAAAGACAATTCAGTATCAATCTAAAATAAAGAGATGGAATCAGATTACTGGAATATCTATTAACGATTTGAAACAAGTGGGTCCTTTAGGAGACAATTTATACATACGTATGCTCTATGGCATACCAATGCCTAAAGGTATAACCATTAAGGATCGAGATGAAATTATAAAATTAAAAGAGTGGGTTGTTAGCCATACTTTCTCCCCATATAATTTTGGTTATTATGCAAGTAAAGATTTACGGGAAACTATTGCAAAATATTTAATAAATGCTTCTAACTCTACTTCAAAACTTAAGTATGTATTATTTTCTGCACATGATAGCATTCTCATGTCTATTATGAGTGCACTGCATAAACCACTAAAAAACATCCCACCTTATGCCTCTGACTTAAACATACTATTATTTAAAGATAATTTAGATAAACAGTATTATGTTCAATTAAAGTTTAATGAAAGTGAGATAAATTTAAAAGGGTGCCAGAAGTTCTGCAATTTAAGTGAATTCTTGAAATACTTAAATTAAAATAATTTCAATCTTGATAATTTGAAAAAACTGATGATAATAAATTGATGTTTGATATAATAACTCATCTGTATATTAGGAACAAAGTCTGATGAAAAAATTTTATATTTCTACCATATTATGTAGTATATTACTTATTCCAGTATCTAATGCTTGTACTGTATGGGGTGCAGTTACACCAAATGAGTTACTAATAGCTAAAAATCGTGATTTTTATCCAGGGAATCAAAATTTCAAAGTGATAAAGAAAAAACATAAATATAGCTTTCTTGGATTATATGGTGATAATGAATATGACAATAATTATGTTATTAAGATGGGTATTAATGAAACAGGACTTACAGTATTTATGACTTTTGCAAGTTCTGTACCACTTAAGCAACGCACAGCAAAAGTTCCTTACTATAAAGTAATGGAAAACATTTTAAAGAATTATAATAATATTGATAAAGTTTATAATGATAGTAAGGAACTCTTTAAAGATAGTACACCAATTAATTATATATTCGCAGATAGAAATAAAGCTATGATTTGTGAAATTGGCTTAAATAATGAATATAGGTGTATTAAATACTCAAGAAATAACTATAAAGTTATTCCTTTTGCTCAAACAAATCATTATCTCCATGTTGATTTAGCAAAATATAATTTTACTCCTAGAGTCAATCAGCAATCATCATATTATAGATATTTTAAAATAAGAGAGTTAATGGAAAGTAATTTGAATTCCTTATCTTTTGAAAAATTTATTAATTTTAGTTTTAATACCGAAGCAAGTAATGATAATCCTTTAGCCAAATTTGATTTAGGATATAATAATACATATCAAGAGAACAGCATTTTTAGGACTTTTAATAGTCATCCAGATAGAAAAGATAAACTCCATAAAAATAGTGATCAAGGGGTTTCTACAATGATTGTTAGCATACCAATTAATAAGAAGCCAATAAAAGTTTATTTGAGGATAATAAATAGTATAAATGATCTTAACGATAAAAATTTCACCCAGAAAATAAAATATTCTGAAGCAATAACCACATTAAATCATGCCATCAATTATCCTAATGCTATAAAGTATAATAATAAAGTTTGCATAAGAGATAAAAACACTAAAACATGCTTATAAAATTAATAAAAAATACTTATAAAAACATTCTAAAATTGTGAAATAAAGTTATAATAATGATAGAATATACAATTTTCAGTTGGATACATAATATTTACAATTGAGAAAAGTTTTTTGCTGATGGATATATTTTACATTGAGTTATTAACGTTAGGAGAAAGTGATTATGCAGAATAAAATAAGTTTGTTTATTATACTCAGTATAACATCAGTTTTTAGTTATGCTGCAAAAATTAATATTATTATGTTTGTAACTAATAAATCACATACAGCAGTAGGGTTTATAACAGCAACTGATACAAAATATGGGGTAATGTTTACTCCACATTTAACTAAATTACCACAAACCCTAAATCCTGGCAGGCATGGGTTTCATATACATGAGAATCATTCTTGTGCAAATAGTGGTATGGCTGCAGGCGGACATTTAGATCCACAAAAAACAGGCGCTCACTTAGGACCCTATAATCCAAAAGGACATTTGGGTGACTTACCTGCTATATACATAAATACGAATGGAACAGCATCTAATCCAGTTATTGCTCCACGTCTTAAAGTTAAAGATATTTTAGGCTATAGTCTAGTCATTCATAGTGGTAATGATAATTATTCAGATATTCCCAAACCATTAGGTGGCGGAGGTAGTCGAATAGTATGTGGATTAATTCCAGAAAAAATAGCAAGGTAATTTTAAAATAAATAATATAAATTTTTTGGCATAATTCATTATCCAGGTGGAATGGAATATTTGTACTCGCAACAATAGCAGAAATTAATCACGCATTGAGACGTTTATTACAAAGATATATAACATTGAATAAGATTATAGGTTGAGCTGCCATGTTGTGAAATCACTTTTGTAGCTTTGTTAAAATTTCTACCACGCATAAATGCTTATGCTTGAGCAAATGCATTTGCTACTAAAATATCATTGTGTTTTCGAAAGAGTATGTCTATCTGATAAATCAACTATTATATCCATTGGATATAATGATGTACCTTGATGTGGTAACTGATAATATGCATGTTGCCCATTAATTCCATGTCCACCCCAAATAAACTGGACAGATTTTATAAGTTATTATTTACCCTGCCCGATCCACAGATTTAACATTACTTTCCATATCTAGTTACTGAACATATACAGTAAAGCTTGATAATCTAGTATTATATAGTGAAATTATATGGGTACAATAATTGTAGAAATTAACATATCAAATACCAATTAAACCCTTACTACTTTTACTCTGGAACAAATTCAACAAGAATCTCAACTTGTTTAGGAGTAAAGAATCTAACACTACGATCAGTCATGTTTACAAGGTAATAAGATGCTCCAGCAGCAGACATATCATAAAGCATTTGTAAATATGGGCACTTACTTTCCTTATCCTGTTGATTTTTTATCAATGCTTGCTCAGCCATGGTGCTACAAAAATCAGTAGCAATTATTGGTTGCTGAAAAGATTCTAGTGAATTTTCAATTGCCTTACTCCCATCATCTAAGTTAAACTGTGCACAATAACCATTATCCCAAGAAACTTTATAATTTACTACACCACTATTTTTTAATTTATTAAATGTTTCAGGATAAGGGGAATTTTCTATAATTGATTTTCTCATTATTTCAAGAATCTGTTGACTATCTTCATTCATAATTTGTCTCCTCAATAAGCCACCCACTAGGTGTAATTTTAGTTTTATTTATAAATAATATTTTTAATATCGCTTTTAGTTGTTGTAGTTCTTTTTGACTTAAACAACTAAAGAAGTGTGATTCAACATCACTAGCCTCTTTAATTAAGAGTGGAACTAACTTCACTGCTTTTTTTGTTAATAAAATTTTTTCACTGCGCCTATCTTCTCCTTTCAAAACTAAAACTAAATCTTTTTTAACTAATTGCTCTATTGTCCTTGAAACAACAGGCTTACTTATTTCAATATATTTTGCTAAACTAGTAACTGAACCAGCTTGTTTGTCAAATAGAGATATTAGTACACACCATTGACCACCTGTAACACCATACTCTTTCAATCTAGTTTCGAAAGCTTGGTCTACACGTGTTTGTAATCGATTAATCCAATAACCAATATGAGTTTTTAATGTAGTATTTTTCTTCATGACTATATTATATGTTATCATGGTAACAGTTGTCAAGCTAATAAATAAAATATTTTTATATATAAGGTACCAAGTGAATGGCACATAAATATACTACGCTAAGGAATTTTGTTTAAATACTCACGCTGGTTCATAGAGCAATGGATGTAATTGCACATGTCCAGATTGGCTCGAATTACGCTAAAAAACGTTGTTCTTAAAGAGCTACTATTATTAATATTATTTTATCAGAGATAATACAAATAAAAAAATTGTTGAATTTTTGTATTATTTAATTTGAAAATATATAGTTTTTAATTAAATTATGAGTTGAGCTGTCATGTTGTGAAATCACTTTTGTAGCCATATCATTACATATGGTTTTAGCTAACTGTTTGCCAAGTTCAACCCCCATTTGATCAAAAGAATTGATGTTCCAAATTATACCTTGAGTGAAGGTTTTATGCTCATAAAGTGCAATTAGCATACCGAGATAGTACGGAGAGATCTCTGGTAATGTAATTAAATTTGTGGGCCGATTACCTGCAAAAACTTTATGTTTGGCTAAAAAATCTGCATCAGTAGGATTAACTCCATTATTAATAAGTTCAGATCTAGCTTCGTTAAAACTTGTACCACACATAAATGCTTCTGCTTGAGCAAATGCATTTGCTACTAAAATATCATTGTGGTTTCGAAGAGTATGTTTATCTGATAAAGCAACTAATATATCCATTGGATATATTGATGTACCTTGATGTAGTAACTGATAATATGCATGTTGCCCATTAATCCCATGACCACCCCAAATAACTGGACATGTTTTATAAGTTATTGCTTCCCCTGCCCGATTAACCGATTTACCATTACTCTCCATATCTAGCTGCTGAATATATGCAGGAAAACTTGATAATCTAGTATTATATGGTGAAATTATATGGGTAGAGTAATTATAGAAATTAACATACCAAATACCAATTAAACCCAATAAGACTGGGAGGTTTTGTCTAAAATCTTTTGTTTCTCTAAAATGTGTATCCATTGCTCTTGCGCCATCTAACATTCTAGAAAAGTTTTCAAATCCAATATATAATATTATTGACAACCCAATACTAGAAAATAAACTATAGCGCCCACCAACATAATCCCAAAATTCAAACATATTATCTGTATCAATTCCAAATGCTTCTACAGCTTTTGAATTAGTTGATGATGCAACAAAATGATACTTTATATAGTCTACATTATTTGCAGATTTCAAAAACCATTCGCGGGCAGTACCTGCATTTATCATGGTTTCTTGTGTAGTAAATGTTTTCGAAGCAATGATAAATAATGTAGTCTCTGGATTCAAATTAGATAATATATCAAGAATTTGGTAACCATCTATACTTGATACAAAATGTATATTTAAATTAGATCTATATGGTTTAAGGGCTTGACAAGCAAGTACTGGACCCAAATCAGAACCACCGATACCGATATTAACAATATCAGTTATTGATTTACCCGTATAACCTTTATGTTCACCTGATCTGACTTTATCACTAAATTTTTGCATTCTTTCTAAAACATTATGAATTTCAGTACTAACTTCATCTTGTTTATTATTAGTTGCTCTTAATGCTGTGTGTAATACTGCCCTATTTTCAGTATTATTTACTTTATCTCCATTAAACATTGCATTAATTTTATTATCAAGATCAGATTCCTCTGCAAGTTTTATTAATAAAGATAAAGTCTCCTCTGTTACATTATTCTTTGAAAAATCAAAGAATAAATTTTCATAAGTTAAACTAAATTTATCTGCACGGTTACTATCTTCTTTAAATAGGTCTATTAATTTGACTAACTTATTTTTCTCAAAATGATTCTTTAATTCTAGGTAAGATGGTTTATCTAACATACAATGCTTTCTTATTTGTTATAAGCGACACAAGTTATATCCTCTGTTTATTACTTCATCTTTAGGTAAAATAGATTTTACATCAAAGATTACCGCATTTGGTTCAACTTTCTCTAATAATTTATCCAAACCAATTTCTTTAAAATATTTATGGCCAACAGCAATAATTAGTAAGTTAGCTTTAGGTAATTCATTCCAGTTAGTTAATGTAATACCATATTCATGATTTGCTTCATCGCTATATGCAACAGGATCATATACATCAACTTTAACATTATAATCTCTTAATTCTGTAACAATATCGATAACCTTTGAATTTCTTGTATCAGGACAATCCTCTTTAAAGGTAAATCCTAGCACAATTGCATTGGCTTTATTCATAGCGTGTCCTGACTGAATCAGTTTTTTTACTGCACGTCTTGCAACATAACGTCCCATATTATCATTAATTCGTCTTCCAGACAAAATAACCTGTGGCACATAACCTAATAGTTCAGCTTTATGGGTTAGATAATATGGATCAACTCCAATACAATGTCCACCTACTAAACCAGGCCTAAATGGCAAAAAATTCCATTTGGTACCAGCAGCTTCTAATACTTCCATAGTATCAATTTGCATCCGTTCAAAAATAACAGCTAATTCATTCATAAGCGATATATTTAAGTCTCGTTGAGTGTTTTCAATAACTTTTGCAGCTTCAGCTACTTTTATGCTACTCGCTTTATAAACTCCAGCTGAAACAACACTTTCATAAACTTTAGCAATAATATCTAAAGATTCACTATCACAACCTGCTACAATTTTTTTAATTTTAGTAAATGTACGATCTTTATCTCCTGGATTAATACGTTCAGGAGAATAGCCTACTTTAAAATCATCACCATATTTTAAGCCAGAAACTCTTTCTAAAATAGGCACACATATATCTTCAGTAACACCTGGATATACTGTAGATTCATACACAACAATATCCCCATTTTTTAATGCTTGTGCTACTGTTTCAGATGCTTTTTCCATAGGGGTCAAATCAGGTTTGTGTGCATTATCAACTGGCGTTGGAATTGCTACAATATGAAAATCAGCTTTTTTTAATTCTTCAACCTTATTGGTATAAATTATGTTAGATTCAATTAGATCCGATTCAGTAACTTCTTTAGTTCGATCAAAATTTGCATTTAATTCAGATATTCTATTTTCATCAATATCAAAACCAATACACATGCTTTTTTTGCCAAAAGCTACCGCAACAGGTAAACCCACATACCCTAACCCAATTACCGATACTACTCTATTATGCATATAATATAACCAATCTTAAAACAACTATGTTAGAAACATTATTATACTATTGATGAATTATAGAATATCATAAATTTTAGTATAGCACTATTTTACATTATAGGTTATTGTCTTGAAATCCATGGTTGGAAAAATGTATATTTTAAGAAAGGTTCTATCTTATCTTGTGTATAAATTTTAAAAAATAAAATATCCTTGGCATTTTCTTTATAATCATTTGTTTTCGCTAATTTAAGATAATAATGATTAATAAACTTATTAATCTCAGAAGTTTTATATACTTCAGGAAGACTATTATAAAAATCATTTGCATCATGAAGAATACTATTAGATTGTTTAGATAAATAAGCTGCTTGATGTATAATTAGCTTCGCTCTAATCTCATCTGAGAGTTCTAAATTGTCCATCTTGATTATCTTATCAAAATTAATAAATTGTGTATGAGAGTAAACTATATTATTAAGTGATTCTTGTATATTTAGATATCTCTGAATATCAGATTCTGTGAATATTATTTTGTTGTCAATTTCCAGCTGTATACTCCTAATAAATTGTTGTAAAGAATCACTTTCTGGTTTTTGTTCTATTTTCTTAGAGTCACCAATGCTATCTTCCAAATTAGAAACATTTTGTTCGTATTTACATTTAGTTGAAAGTAATTCTAATTTTACAAAATTGGTGTTTTCTACATTTACTAAAGTAAATACATCAGTAAAAGTTAAATCTCCTACTAAATGTAAAGATATATTCTCATTCCCCCTTGAAAGAATAAACTTAGTTGTAAATTTTAAACTAGAAGCTTGCTCTGAATTTGTCAAATTAATTCGTTTGTCCAATTTTAGATTTAGTGGAATAACTCTTTCTTGTTGTTCATTTTGCCATTTAGTTAAATATCCATTATGATGTAGGAAAATATTGGTGTCCTTTATACATACATCTATTAACAAAGAGTTTGACGTACCTCCAAATTTAGATAATAAATCTAAATTTAAATATCTATTAGCTATATTGCTTTTATAGTATTCAGACCCATCCATATTATAATTGATAGAAAATTCTTGCATAGAATTATTAAAGTTTTCAGACTCATATTCAACAATCTGTAATAAACTAAATTTTTTATTTTCTATACATAGAATTAATTCCATAACTTTTTGATTTATTTCATTTATTAACATCCAGTTATCATCAGTGACACTTAATTTTTTTACTGATGCTATTATTTGAAAAACTTGCTCAATGGTTATATTTAGAAATTCCAGACTAGAATCATCAGCTTTTAATAAATCTAATCCTTTAATACTATAATTAATCGAACGTTTAAAATATGAAAAACGTAATGTTATGAAACCGATATCATTATAGACATCTCTGTCATTCTCTAGAATTATTTTAATAATATTTGAACCTAACTTCAGATTGCTTTGTATCAAACTTATAATAGCTTCTTGATTATTATTCTCTATAGGTGGCTTGGTTACTAATAGTTCATATTTACTAGTTTCTAAAAAGGATAATATCATTTTAAGACGTTGGTTAATGTCATCTAGTTGGGAAGGATTTATACTTTCTTTACTGTTAATATTATTTATTAATTCTATCACTAAATTGATAGTATTATCCAAACCATTTTGGTTGAAATCTATTGCACGTAAGAAACTCTCAATAAGCCCCAATATATCATATATAGTTCTTAAGTCAATATTATTAATATTTGCTAAAACCCACTCTAATTTTTTATTAGCTTGTTCATAGTTGCTTTTATTAATGTGTTTTTCATTTATTGAATTTGGGTTTACTTGATAACGAATTTGATATGGGCATAATGCGCTACAGGTATTATAGTGTCCAAATTTTTCGCCAAAATCTCTATTTTCATCATTACTAATGTATGCAATATTTTCACCATCTGCAATACAATTAGCTAACGTAGTATTTGAAAAATCCTCACCTAGCACCGAAATATCTACTATTTGCAAATACTCTCCTACAATTTGAATAAATTTTTTACGATTATCCGTGGTTATATTATTAAGGTGACTTATTACAGTTATTTGTAGCTTTGTGCTTTTAATATCATCCTTCAATAAATCAAGTTGTGTAAGTAAACCATCCTGCGAAATGTTTTTATCTGATTCATCCTCACCAAGTATCCTTAGAATTAAGTGTGATATTGTAGCATCTTCGATCGCCTGCTTAATTACAGTATAATATATTTGCTGATAATAATCTTTACGATTTTCTTCTGTTAAACTATCTGCATTCTTAGTAATGTTCATTACATCAATAATCTGTCCAAATATTATTTTTGCCTTATTTCCAGTAGGATTAAATACAAATACCGTTGGTTGAAAAACTGCAGATAAAAACTTTTGCGGCTTCTTTGGCTCACATGGTAATAATTCTTTTGTAATATTTGCTAAGGTAGTGATTGATTCTTCACAAATTACTTCAGCATGTTTTAATAAAGAAAAATTTAAAACAACATTACATGGGAATGTTTTTGCGTATTCTTCCAAACTATAGCCAGTTACTTTTTTAAATGTTTTTTCATATTCTTTTAAATCAAGTTTAGAAGAATATTCGTTACTTTCGTCAAACTCTACTTTATTTTCACTGACTTTAACAAGTCTAAAATCTACATATTTCGCAAATTTTGCATAATTCTTAAGACATTTATTAACCTTTGGATTACTAATTTTAGTAATTTCTTCTTCAGCCCACTTAATTATATTACTAGCTGTGCCGGTATAACTAATAATAAGCCCCCCACCTCTTGTGCGCTTACAAATAACTTTCAGTAAGCATGCTCCTACATTACCATCTTTAGTAAGTAGGCCGTATAAAACCGCATCTATATTTGCATGTTGTGTAGGATCAAAATAATTTATTATTGTTTTCCCATCACTTGTATATTGCATAAACTCAATTGCTTTTATTACCGTATTAAGGGTTTTATTTTTGATTTTTGGATACTTATTAATTTCATTTTCAACAAATCTAATGAATAATTTCCCAACTTCATCTCTAGACTTCGAATTAATTTCAGATTGATCAATTTGTGAAGTAGCAAAATCATAAATCTCTGTATTTTGTGATGTTGTTGTATTGTTTGTTTCTTTTTTAGCAATTTGTGAATCATCACCATTGTTTATTACATGTAAACTAGATCTCCCTGGTAAATTTAATTTTGGTTCCATTTATAACCTTCTTTGTAATAACTTATTGTACGAGCCAAAATTATATCAAACTCTTTAAAAACAATTATCTGCTATTTGTGTGCATAAATATATAAGAGAAAAACCCCCTAACTTAATAAGATCAGTTTTTTGCTTAATAAAATCTTAGCTAGATTTAATTCATCTATTTTAAAACTAATAAGAGATTCACTTCTATATAGTCTGTGTTAGAATATTGTACGCAATAATATATTTTCTATGCTTTAACTAGTACCAGGCCTTATAGTTATTATTCTTGGCCTTAATCTAAGGACTTTTTATGTTAACTACCAATGAATCAGAGAGACTATTAGAACTTACTCAAAATCTAATTGGTTTTAAATCTATAACACCTAATGATGCTGGGTGTTTAGATTTTATTCAAGAGTATTTATCAGAATTAGGATTTAAGTTTGTTCGTGTTAATAGAAATGATACTAGTAATTTGATTGCAACATATGGAGACATAACAAACTTGCCTATATTTGCCTTTGCTGGTCATATTGATGTAGTACCGCCTGGAGATGTAAAGAAATGGGAAACAGATCCATTTGTATTAGAAGAAAAAGATAATCACCTATATGGACGTGGTATAGCTGACATGAAAGGTGCTATCGCAAGTTTCATAATTGCTTGTGAAAACTACATAGAAAGTAAACCTGATGATAAAGCAATTGTTATATTACTAACTTCAGATGAAGAAGGCAGTGGAATTGATGGAACTCCAGTAATTGTAGATTATTTAAAAGAAAAAAATATTAGAATCAAGCATTGTATAGTTGGGGAACCATCAAGTATTGATATAGTTGGAGACGTGATTAAAGTTGGTAGACGCGGTTCTATAACTGGTGGTCTAGAGTTATATGGTAAACAAGGTCATGTAGCATATCCTCATCTATGTGAAAATCCCATACATTTATTTGCTAGTGCAATGGCTGAATTAACTTCAATAAAATGGGATAATGGAAATGAATATTTTCCACCAACTTCATTTCAGTTTACTAATATTAATTCTGGTTTAGGTGTT
This sequence comes from Neisseriaceae bacterium, assembly GCA_046336365.1. Lineage (GTDB taxonomy): Bacteria > Pseudomonadota > Gammaproteobacteria > Burkholderiales > UBA11063 > Aquella. The sequence continues at coordinate 22,120 of JBKDHQ010000190.1, read as the reverse complement.
GATAATGTAATTCCTGGCATATTGCGTGCTCGATTTAATTTTAGATACAATGAATTACAAACTCTAACAAGCATACGTGATAAAGTCATTGCAATTTTGAATAAATATAGTTTACAATATCAGTTGACATGGACTAATTCAGCAAAGCCATTTAGAACAAAAGACGGAAAATTAAATAGTGTTACAATAAATGCTATAAAACAGATTATGAATATTGAGGTAGAGAAAAGAACTGACGGAGGAACTTCTGATGGAAGGTTTTTAGTAGAAGTATGTGATGAATTGCTTGAATTAGGATTAAGTAGTAAATATATACATCAGGTATCTGAACACATTCCCAAAAGTGATTTGGTCAATTTAGCTAATGTATATAATTTAATTTTAAAAAATATATAAATAAAAGATAAAATATGGTTAAGAAAATTTTATCATCTAGTGAGTTAAATATAAACAATCAGATGATAAATCAGGATGCTATGTATGTAATCCAAAAGTTACAAGAAAATGGATTTGATGGTTATATTGTAGGTGGTGGTATACGTGATTTATTGTTAAATAAAAAACCAAAAGATTTTGATATAGTCACTAATGCTACTCCGGAGGCTATAAGGAAGATTTTTAAACGTAATTCTATTTTAATCGGCAAACGCTTTAAAATTGTACATGTTATTTTTCATCATATTAATTATGATAAGTTAATTAATAATAGACCAATTACAGAACGACATATAATAGAAATATCAACTTATAGAAGCTTAAAGGTTAATGAAAGTGCACTTAACGAATTTGGGCGGATTATGGTTGATAACAATTATGGAAAACAAAACGATGATGCTCTTCGTCGTGATTTTACTATTAACGCAATTTATTATGATCCTGTTAAAGAGGTAGTTGTTGAATATCATGGAGGAATAAAAGATTTAAATAAAAATTCTTTGAAAATGATAGGAGATCCTCTTAAGCGTTACATTGAAGATCCGGTACGAGTATTACGTGCTATACGTCTATCAGCTAAGCTTGGACTCTCAATTGAAGAAAATACTTTAAAAGGTATTAATAGTACTAAAGAGCTATTAATTAATGAAAATCGTGGGCGGCTTTTTGAAGAGATGCTGAAAATATTATTATCTGGTACTTCAGAAGTGTGTATCGATAAGATTATTCAATTACAGTTGCCACGAGGAATATTTCCTCTCTTTGATAAAGTATTTTTTGGTAAGGTAAAAGACCCTATTGCATTGAAAATATTAGCTAAAACTGATGAGCGGATTCAATCTAATGGTGATGTATCAGCTGTATTCATTTTATCCGGATTATTGTGGAGTATTATTAACAGACAGTGGCAAAAACTTCTCTTTAATGGTAGTTCTCCAAGACAAGCACTATGTGATGCTATTCAATTAAATCGTTCTTATGCAGCTAATATTGGTATAACTAAAAATATGTTTAATGCTATGACTGATGTATGGATGTTACAATTTGAATTTGAAAACCCAATGTATAAAAAATTACTCAAAATAACTAGTAGCCCAAGATTTCGTCAAGGGTTACACTTATATAATATTCGTAATGAATTAGATGAAGTTGATCCAAAACTAAATATATGGTGGAATAAATTTATTGCATTGAATACTAATGAAGAAAAGATCGCATATATAGAGAGCTTTAAAAAACTTTTTAGCTCTAACTCCAAAATTAGTAAAACAAAAAAGAAAAAGAAATAACTTTTTCTTACGTCAATTTTATAATTTTCTGCCCAAATACAGGTTAACTATAGTTGAGATAAATAATGCCATTTTGTCATTAATATAGGCCAAGCAAACATAAAAACTTGCTTAGCTATATTTTGATGAAATATTATTGGTATAGATAATCTTCTATATAAGTCTACAATTGTATAAAAAGCTTAAAAAATGTTATAATCATGCCATAAATAGAAAGCTCGAATATGAATATTACAACTAATACAAATTTAAGTAATATACATAAAACAAAAGCTTGAACAACTGGAAAGAACAGGCATTGACAAAACGATTTTTTTAAAGTAACAATATTATGACAAATCTTTCAAAACGTGCAACTATAATAAAGGAATCTCCGACTTTTAAGGTAATTGGAAAAGCAAATAAATTAAAAAAAGATGGAAATGATGTTGTTATTCTAGCAGCTGGAGAACCAGACTTTAACACCCCAAAACATATAGCAGATGCAGCGATTGAAGCAATCAATTTAGGCAGGACAAAATATACACCAGCATCAGGTACTATAGAATTAAGGGAAGCAATTGTTAATAAATTTGCTCGAGAAAATAATCTTAATTATACAACAGACGAAGTAATTGCTTCAAATGGTGGAAAACATTCGATATATAATGCTCTCCAAGCAATAGTTAATGATGGTGATGAGGTAATAATTCCGGCTCCTTATTGGGTATCTTATCCAGATATGGTTTTATTGTCTGGAGGTAAACCTAACATAATTGAATGTAATATTGATGTTAGTTTCAAACTAACACCTCAAGTATTGAAAAAAGCCTTGAATGATAAAACTAAGGCAATTATTTTAAATAGTCCAAGTAATCCAACAGGTATGATATATACTAGTGAAGAATTATGTGAGTTAGCTAATGTGCTAAGAGGCTATCCAAACGTATTTATCATTTCTGATGATTTATATGAACACTTATTATTTGAAAAGCAACAGTTTAAAAATATTGCGAATGTCGCTCCAGATTTATTATCAAGAGTAATAGTTATTAATGGTGTATCTAAAGCATATGCAATGACTGGCTGGAGAATCGGTTATGCTGCATGCAAAGATAAAGCTATAATTAAAGCAATGGATAATATACAGTCTCAATCTACTTCTAATCCATGTTCAATTTCTCAGTATGCTGCAACTATGGCTTTAAATAGCGGAACAGAATGTGTAGCTCCAATGTTAAAAGAATTTATCAAACGCCATGACTATGTCGTTGAACGATTAAATAAAATACCTGGTATAAAATGTTTAAAAGCACAAGGCGCTTTTTACGCATTCTTCGATTGTAGTCAAGCAATTAATATGCTCTATAATGCCAAAAAAATTAATGGTATTACAGATATAGACATGGCAGATTATTTATTGGACAATTTTCATGTAGCAGGAGTACCCGGAAGTGCTTTTGGCTTAGACAAATTTATACGGATTTCATTTGCTACAAGTTTTGAAGAGATTACTAAAGGGCTTGATCGAATTGAACAAGCTATGAATAATATTGGTTAAATATTATAGACTATTTTAGTTATAATTCATGGTTAACTATTTATAAATTATCAATATGGGCAAATATCTTCATAAATAGCGTTTGTAAAATTTCACCCTCATTTATCAATTATAATAAATATGCCTATCCTCACTATTTATTAAATAAATTAATACATAGTATATAAATATAATATTAATAAGTAATGATTCAGGTCAGTTATATCAATTTTATACATTTTCTAAAAATTTATACTTAATAAATCACTTTATATTAATTAAGTATAATAGTACAATTAAACTATATTTTGATTTGAATAGTTATTAATATCATTACACCTGACTAAATGTCAACTTTGCTTTAGTATTCATTACAAACAATTACTAAATTAATCTTATAAACTAACTTGATAATATAATATAAAATCAAATTGTTAAAGGATAATCAATATGAAAAAAATATTAATAGGCTTATTATTTATAAGTGTTACATTAAATAGCTTCAGCAAAGAATTAGATTCGTTTAAAGATATATCTGATAGTATCAAAGATGGGAAAAATATTAAATTAGTTATAAATCTTGATAGTTGCACGCCTACTCCACCAGTTTCTAATTTAGTAGTTTATACTGAAGCACGAGCTATTATGTTGCAGCCAAAATATTTACAATTTGCCAACACCCCTTTAACTACGAATAATCCAAATTTTCTTAATCCTAAAAAAAGCAGTTGACCTTCTATCATCGGCCTCAGAGCGTCGATAAAAAACTTTTATTTTGATTAGCAATATAATTTTCTATAAAGTTAAGCAATATAGATTGGTGGCTGTAACTGTTTACCACCCAGATATTTCTCTACTGATTTACTTAAAATTCGATACCAAATCTGTTCAGAGGTCAACTGCTCTGCAATCACCTTTAATTCCTTAAAGAAACTGGCAATTCTATTAAGTAAGGCTTTTACCTTCTTGATTTTTCCATGGGTGCTGCTAATACTAATACAGGTTTGACCTGCATGTGTAGTTTGTTTGCCAACACTATGTAATAATAGTGGACGACTAGTGATGGCTTCTAAATGTTTATCTGGTTCAGCTAGACGTACAAACAGATTCCACCAGTTGTATACCAAGCCAACTGTTCGTGCTAAAATATGACATCGGGCTAGATCTTGTGTTGTAAATCCACCCCATCCCCATTGATTCTTTAATTCATCAAATATGTTTTCGCAATCTGCACGGTCTCGATAATGTTGTGCTAATGTTAAAATATCACCATCCAATGACGTCACTAATACTGCATACTCATACATTTGTTGCTTATCTACTAAAGTACCAAAGTTAAATTGTAATTGCTTAATATTTGCAGCTTCATCAATTACAACTAAATTCTTTGATAATATACGTCTTCTTAATACAATTACACGACGATATTTGTTCCAGCCCATTAGCTGCAATGATGATTCTTGGCCTTCCCATCCCTGACCAGCATTACACCATTCATCGCTGTTCATTAACCGTTCAATTAACTTTTTTACATTACTGCTAATCTTTAACTTGAATAAATATGGCATGCCCATATCTTCTGCTGTAGTCATGACCTTATCATTACCAAAGGCACAATCTCCACGAATAAATTGTGGCCATCTATCTTTGGGTATCTGATTCAATAATGACCATAAACCAGGACTTGAGTTTGCTGCTGAGCTTTGATTACCACCCTGCACGTCAACATCCAAAACCAAACGTAAATTTCCTATAAAATAACTATGATAGCAATGTGAAGGGCGGCCTGGCTTTTTTGGGTTGTAACCTACCACAGCACCTTCTTGTTTTCCATATAAGCATTTAATCGTAGTGTCAATATCTAATATCCATTCAACACTCAATAATGGCATATAACATTTGCGTAAATGACTTTGCAACCATTCAATATGTGTAGAATGTTCTGATAATTTTAATAATGACCTTCTTATTGAGTCTTCACTTACGATTTTATTCATACCCAACAAGTTAGGATTTACCCCATCACAACGTATTGTTGTTATATGAGAATATCTGCTATGACCAGCTAACACTGATAGCAATAATGTCCCTAATACATCACGCTTGCTAGGAGCATTCGGGCTTATGTATTCTAAAGGGCAATCATCTACCCAACTATCAAATAAGACTCCTAGTTTTAGGTACTCTATAAAAAATGGCAATTGACCCAACGGGGTTACTGCAGCTTGGTGGTCCCATTCTACATGTACTCGACCACCATAGGTTTCTAACGCTAATTTAACATTTTTCTGGACTAACTCTTTAGCTAAGTCACATTCTGATAGCTCACCTTTTGGGTGAATAGCTTTAGGTTTCAATTTCATACCTTATCCATTTATAATAATTATTATTACGTTATTATCTCAAATTTCAACTGATTTTTCTAGGTTAATAAACCAGTATTAGAAAATGTGACATATAGGATATCTTCTGATAATAAAGTTACTATTATTACTAAGATACTTGCTTTACCAGAGTACGAAATTAAAGAAATTCATACCTCAGTATGTAAATTAGATAAAACTTCAGTTAGAGTGTATGATTGAGAAATATTTAGATTATGTCTAACTTAGATAGAATGTCGTGATCAATTTTTAAAACTAGTTTTAAATAATCTGGTACTTTAAATTTCTCTCCTGTCAATAAGACTAAATTAGTAAAACCTTTATTATACAATTGCTCAGCAATTGTAATACCATCTATATTATATGAGCCGCCATCTGGCATATAGTAGTAATTATCTAAAATAATTCTAGTATCTTTTGGGTATTGATCTACTTCATCTAAAAATTCTAACGGATTGCTATACTGAGCTATGAGTAAGTTATTATAATATCTAGAAATAAGTAGATTTGTAAATATTTTCTCATCATCAACAAATACCATATGTACATTCACTAACTCTTTCTTTTTAGAAGCTTGGGCTACATGTATAGGAACTATATGTACTAAATGTTTAGGTAAAATCCTAACTTTATTTTTCACAGCATTCTTTCTAAGTTCTATATTAGCATAATGACTAGTTACTAAAATTGAACGCTTAATCTTGACTTGTGAGATTACATCTAGCCCATTTAACTGTTGTCCAATGAGTTCATAATCACATAAAAATAGTATGTTTTGTTTTTCTTTTGTTGATAAATTATTAACAAACTCTATTACATCTTGAGCAGTAAAAAAATGCTTTATACTTAGCGTATGTAGCTTTTGAAAAATATGTTCTAGTTTTGAGTTCCATCCGCCATGAATATTCTTATCATCATCTAAAATAATAACTATATCATTTTTTTGTAATTGAATTTTTTCAATTAACCAATCCGGATTTAAAACTTTAGGAAAACGTAATGTTACTGTAGTACCATGCCCTACCTTATTGGTACTTGTTACAATAGAGAACTCACCATAGTTTGTTTCAACCATATCCTTTACCTGGCTGAGTCCTAATCCATGTCCTCCATTTTTACCATAAGTTATAGATTCATTGTTATTAATTTTTTCGAGAATTTTCCTAGGAATTCCTTTACCATTATCAATTATAGTAATATTTACCCATTCGTCATTAGCAGTTAACTTCACCTCAACTAAACCTCCAGATTTTGGCAAAGATTCAGCAGCATTTTTAATGATATTTGAAATGGCACAGCTAAAATCTGTTGCATTTACTTTAATACATACAAAAGCATTTAATGAATTTATGTCATATTCAAATTTTATAGGCAGATTTTTATATATCAGTCTTTTATCGCCAACTATATCAATTAAAACAGTTGAAACTAAAACTACTCGTCGCTCATTATTTTCATTAGCTATTTTACTATTTGGTTCATATTGCCTTAATAGCTGATTAGTAATATCAGTTATAGCTATAGTAGAATCTCTTAATACTATTCGTCTTTCTTCTGGAATATCTTTTGTTGAATTAACAGTCATTTGTAAACTTGCTAATGGCTGTTGGATGTCATGTATCATTTGCCCAACTCGATTACGAAACTTTTCATCTTCTATAGCTCGAATCATATGGGCTTGGTTTTCTAATTCTAACCGTTCTTTCTCTTTTTTAGCAGTAATATCAACTGAGTTCCCAACTACTCCAATAACTTTACGATTTTTATTGTATAATGGTCTTTTTGATGAAAGACGTACTATTCTTTCCCCATCAGGTAAAATACCCTCTTCTTCAATAATAAGTTCTACATTTTCTCTGATAATTTTTAAATCATTTTCTCTAAATTTATCTGCAATATCTTTACCAAACAAATCATAGTCTGATTTTCCTATTATATCATCTGGCTTTTCCAATCCAACTTCTTGAGCCGCATATGTATTACAGCCTAGGTAACAACTATCTAGATCTTTCCAATATATACTAACATTAATAGAATCTATGATCTCAGAAAAATACTCAATTAAATTGTTGTCTTGGTTATAATACATATTTTATTATATCCATAAATTTTAGCCAATCTTATATATACCATAATCGATAATACCAGCATTAAATGCCTTTAAGAAACATCTTGACCATTCATTGGAATCAGTTTGCTCTAGCCATTTATCGTAGCCTGCAAATACATTATCACCAATGGAGACATAAGATATTTTACTTTCTTCAAACCCAGCTTCTTTAAAATCATTATGTATCGATTTTATTAAGTGAAGTTTATCCCAATTTTTCTCTATATGTGGCAAAAACTCTCTTAATGATTCATAGTCAATCTGTTCCTTTAGAAAATATGTTGTAAAAATAAGTTTACCATCTGGCTTTAAAATCCTCTTCATCTCTTTTGCAAAAGCAAACATTGAGTCAAAGTGTTGTGCCACTTCAACTGAATATATCCTATCTATGGATTCACTTTCTAATTTTGTATAATCAGCACGTTCATTTACATATTTTACTTTTAACTCATTCTTAGATGATATATTAAATTTTTCAATGTTAGCATTTGTTTTTTTAAGCTGCTCCATATTCATATCTAGAGCAATTATTTTTTTATATAGCATCTTAGATAAAACTTCAATAATACCAACTCCACGACCGCAACCAACTTCAAGGACTATGTGATCACTTCTAATTTCTAAATCTTGTATAATTATTCTATATAATGCTAAAGAGCTTTGTTTCCTTATATCCTTAGTTAATTCATCTAAAAGACTTATATTTTCCCAATAACCAAAATTAATATAGCCCCCTTGGAAATATCGAAGATCTCCCCAATTACCAAGATCAGAACCATAAACTTTTAGTAGTTCATTATTATCAATACTATTAGATTCTTCAACTATATTATATTCAGTTTCCCCTACAATGTCTAGACAAGTAATACCTCTATCTATTTTTCTAAATAGCTGCTCATTATTTTGTATTTCTTCATTTGTATAATGTTCATTAGATGGCGAGGTGTATTGCATGTCTCTAGATAAAGAATTAATCTTTGATACTGGCGAAAGGGACTTCCCTTTTAACCTGTTGGAATAATGTCTCTCTCGTTTAAGAATGCCTAATACTGGAGAGTTTTCAGTAAAATATGATGAATTTCTACGTTTTTTACAAGGGGATGTTACTCTAACTGTATTGCCATCTACAAATAATCGATGTTTTCTTTTATTGGGTGAACCTAAATTTGACTTAGATAAATCTGCATTAAAGTATGAAAATTCTTTTTGTTCAGAAATTGTATTTTGTAATATGGGTGCTGGAGTTGATGCAGAACGTTGTCTTCTTGAAGATACACCATAAGTAGTAGGAGGAGGAGGAGTAGAAAAATTACCTTTACCATTCATTATAATAAACTTTCTAAATGATTATTAGATATAGAATAGAAATCAAAAAGTTTTAAAATATTTTACTAAAATATTATTATTATTTTATCATAAAAAGGTAAAAAAATCTATTTTATTTTATGCTATTTAAATATGTAATTAAAATTAAATGATATTCAGTAAGTTAAAACTTGCAAATTAAATAACCTTTTTTAAAACAAGCCTATTACAATGATTATTTTTAACAGATAATATGAAAAAGATATGCAATGCATCATACAAATTACATAAAAATTCAGTTATAGTATAGATACAAAGATTAAGTTCCAAATTTAATAGCCATCTGGGTTGTTCTTTTGCCAATTCCAGCTGTCTTTACACATATCAAATATAGAATACTGTGTTTGCCAATTATATAGTGTTTTAGCCAATGAAACATCAGCATAATATTCAGCTACATCACCATATCTTCTTTTAATTATTTTGTATGGAATTTTTTCCCCACTTGCTTTTTCAAACGCTTTAACGATATCAAAAACTGAATATCCAACCCCTGTACCTAAATTTACTACTGATAATTCATTTGGATTTGTTGTAAAATACTCCAAGGCTCTAATATGACCGATAGCCAAATCTACAACATGTATATAATCTCGCACACCAGTTCCATCATGTGTAGGATAATCATTTCCAAATATTTCTAAATATTCTAATTTATTTATCGCCACTTGTGTAATATATGGCATTAAATTATTTGGTATACCATTAGGATTTTCTCCAATTAAACCAGACTTATGTGCACCAACTGGATTAAAATAGCGTAGAATAGCTATATTCCAGGAGTTATCTACGCTATAAATATCTTTTAATACCTGTTCAATCATAACCTTAGACCACCCATAAGGGCTTGCTGGATTAATTCTTGCATTTTCTTGTACCGGAACAGAATCAGGACTTCCATATACGGTTGCAGATGAACTAAAAACAATATTTTTAACATTGTATTCCATCATCATTTGCAAAAGTAGCATACTCCCTGCAACGTTATTTCTATAATATAATAATGGTTTAATAACCGATTCACCAACGGCCTTTAACGCTGCAAAGTGTATAACTGCATCAATTTTATGTGCTGAGAATACCAGATTTAAAGCTTCACGACTATTAATATCGACTGGATAAAACACTGGCTCTTTACCAGTAATTTTCTCTATCTTGGATAAAACCTTTTTATCTGAGTTCGACAAATTGTCTATAATTATAGTATTATAACCTGCATTAATTAATTCTATTACTGTATGTGAACCAATATACCCAAGCCCACCTGTTATTAAAATATTATTAATCATTTTGAAACCTTTGTAATTTATTTACTTTCAATGCGGCTTTCTATATATGGTACAGAATTATGTATGAGCTGATTTAAGTAATCTGCGGGGACTAATCCAGTTACAACCTTACCATTTGGTAATACAATAGTAGGAGTAACTTCTACTCCTATTTGTTTTCCAACTTGTTTCATTTTTATTAAACGATTTGCATTGTTACAAGTAGCCTTTATAGGAAGTGTTTTATCGTCAATCATCCAATTTAAGTATGTTGAATCTGGTGTTTCACTACATAATATTTTTTTAGAATCATCTTCTGCGCTCGGATGAATTGATAAAGGAAATAAAAAATAATAAATTGTAGTATTATTAATTTTTGGTATAGTTTCAGCCTCTAAACGTTTACAAAATGGACAGTCTGGATCTGTAAAAACAGAAATCTTATATCGCCCATCACCATTTACTTTTCGTAATGCAATAGTCAAAGGAATCTGATTCCAATCAACGGTGCTAAGTCTTTCAGCTGCAGCTTGAGTTAAATTGTCTCTAGTACTCAAATCAATTAAATTACCAATGAACAAATATTTACCACCACCATCAACATAAAAAATCTTCTTATTTGAGGTAATTTCATATATATTTGGAACTGGAGTATTAGTAATTTTATCTACATTTACTTTTGGCAATGATTTCCTTAATGAACTTCTTATATTTTTTTCAATTGACTGGGAATCAGCAAAAACGTTCATACTAAAGATAATAAAAACAAGGATTAATAAATTTTTCATATTTTTTATTTAGCATTCTTCTACAAAAGTAAATGTATCATCTCATTATTTTGAAACTTTTTTATCAGCATCATCCATCAAAGACATTAACTGTTCAGCAGGTATCGCACCTGTTAATATTTGTCCATTTTCTAAAACAATCGTTGGAGTAGCATCTACTTGCACAACTTTAGTACCGATTTTATAGATTGTATCTAATCCAGAAGTATCACATTTAGTATTATTTGGTAAAGCCTTTTTCTCACGCATCCAAGATGTCCATGTTGTAGCTCTATCTTGACTACACCAAATTTTTTTAGAATCATCTAACGCTGTTGGATGTATAGATAACGGAAATAAAAATGTATAAATTGTTGTATCTTTTAGCTGTGATACAGTTTGTTTCTCAAACATATGACAATAAGGACATTCTGGATCAGAAAATACAGCTATTTTTCTTTTTCCACTTCCATTTACAACTTTAATGGCTAAATCTAGCGGTAACTTTTTCCAATCAATCTTGCTTATTTCTTGCGCTCTTTTATCAGTTAAATTTTCTTTAGTAACTGTATCGATAACATTACCAAAAATCATGTATTTAGCATCACTAGACACATAAAAAATTTTACGCCCTAATGCTACTTCATAAATATTATTAATAGGTGATTTAGATACTTCTACATTATCTGATAACCCGGGCACTGATTTTATAATTCTAGCCTTAACTTCAGCAGTTGACATTTGATCATCTTTATTACAAGAGCTTAATATACAAATTGTAAGTAAAGCTAAAAGAAATTTTTTCATGTAAGTTCCTTATTAATAATATTGTTAATGATTACTATCTATATAGCATTAGAGATTAAAATTCTTTTTAGGAAAGGAATTTTATCCACCAAATTTAATCCCTTATTCCGTATAGTTCTATTCAGCTTATCATCCATACTAAATAATTTATAAAGCAAGTGACAAGTATATTGCATTTTTTTAACCGCAAAAAAACGTTTTCTATTATATAGATTTAATACCGCACTATCTCCTAATTGATATTGTTTAACCATAGATAAAGTGTCTGCTAGTGATAATACATCACCAAACCCTAAATTTACGCCTTGACCTGCTAATGGATGAATTGTATGAGCAGCATCGCCAATTAATACCAAATTTGGTTGCCATATTTTATTTAATAAATATAATTTAAGGGGGAATGCTTCAGGCTTTCCGATTAAAGTTAATTTACCTAAACTATTGTTCCCAATGTCTGCAACATAATTGGCAAAATCATTGTGATTCATACCAAGCAATTCTTCATAATTAGAACATGAATAGACAATTGAAATACGGTTTTCTGGCATAGGCAAATATGCTAGTATTTTACCATTTATAAACCATTGACGTGCTATATTATTATGTGGTATTTCCACCTCAAAATTTGCAACGATTCCATACTGACTATAATCAAACTCCTTAAATTCAAGCCCCATACTATGTCTAACAAAGGAGGAAGAGCCATCACTACCTACAACTAAGGTGGCCTTATAATGATTATCTACTCCAATTAACTCTACACAATTATCAAGATGATTCAATAAGGTTAATTTGTCATAAAAAACATCTATATTGTCATAAGTAGCAATTTTTTCGATAATATGCTTTTGCAGATAACTATATTCTATAGTTTTAGCTAAATAATTTTGATAAGTATATTTTTTATCAAATAGTACGTTTCCTTTAAAATCGCCAAATATATCCATTTTATCTATTGTGCCGATACGTTTATTCTTAATTATATTTTCATTTGGCCAAACACCAAGACTTTTTAAATATTCAATATTACTTGGTGAAATAGCATAAATTCTATTATCTATTATTGTTGAAGATAATTCTTTTGGCGATTTACTGTCTATGACTGCAAGCTTTAATCTAGGATTTCGCTTTGCCATATCCAAAACAAAAGTTAGGCCTACTAGCCCTCCACCAACAACAACGATATCATAATTATATTGTTTCATCCCTTAATTACACACCAAAAACTAAGCTATTGGTTAATTTATTTTGTAAAAATTTACAATGGCTTAATGTCATTATACCGTATCCTCTTGCACATTTGGTGATTGGATTTTGTTTTTCTAAAAATTTTGCTAAAAAATGGGTAAATCCACTTACAAAATGTACATCATTCTTACGAATGTTGGCATATTTTAAAAGTGCATGTGAAATAGTATTTTCTATTTTTAAAACCTCACATAAATCCCTTACATCACGCAAACCTAAATTCAGCCCCTGAGCAGATACAGGATGTACAATTTGGGATGAATTACCGATTAATACAACAGAATCTAAAACTCTCTTACATGCTATTTGTAGCTTTAACGGAAAATTAACTAAGTCTCCAACTATATTAATTTGCCCAAAACGTTTCATAAATGGTAATTTTTGTAGCATATCTTGTAATTGATCTTTACTTAATTGTTTATTTTCACCACATGTAATCAATGTATTACTCAAGGCCCATACCAAGATAAATTCATGTTCATGTGGTAATAAAACTATTGGTCCAAGATTTTCGAATCTTTCATATGCAATATTATTGTGATTTTCTTGTATTTTTATACGAGCTATTATGGCTTGCTGATTATAATCATATTGTTCGTAGTTAATACCATTTACCTTAACATTTCCACCTTCTGCTAGTATTACTAAATCGGCAGTAATAATATTTGAAGGTTTTAATATTTGAGGATCTTGACTACTTTCTTCAATACCTTCGTAATCATATACAACAGTGGCAAAGTTAGTATCAGGTATCACATTTTTAACTAATGATTTTTTTAATTTAATTTCTGGGTATTTTTGCATTTCTTCATATAAAATATTTACAATATCAGCATATTTTATAGTATATCCTAAATGTTTTAAATTTATATCCTTAGCATCTATATTATTTATACCTAAGCCATTATGAGATATATGGACTTTATTAATAGCAGTTCCAAATTTTTTAAAATGCAACCCCAAATTTTCTAAAAAAGCTAAGCTTGCATGGGATAATGCTAGTACTCTGCCATCTGACTTTTTATCATCTTTAAAAGAATCTAGAAGCGTTACACTTTTACCAGATATAGCTAGAGAAATAGCAGTGGTTGCACCAACCGGGCCACCACCTACAATAAGGATTGATTCATGTTGCATAATATATATTATCTTGTTACTCGAGACATTATTATAACCCAAACATAATTTTTAACAAAGATAGAAAACTAAAATTTGAATAGTTTTTTAGTTTTACAGTTATATATTCCTATTTATCAAAATTTGCACATACAGTATTTGCAAATTCAAGTGTATTATTACACATATAAATAATAAAATCTTTACCACTTTCAGTTATATTATTTGGTATATTGTCTACAATTAAATCATATACATGTTTAATTGTTGCACAACGTTGTTCTCCCAATTGAGCTTGACTTTTTAAATAATCAAGAATTAAATTTAATTGATTATTTGGATCTGACTTTGATAAATAGTATGTTAAACCAACAGTTGCTCCTAATAACCCTATAAAACAAGTAGTAATAGTAGCTGGATGTTTAATAAAAGATGTGATTTTATCTTGCATCTTTGGTTCCATTTCCAGATTGCTCTTGTATTCATTTATTATATCTTGAACCATTGATTCTTTGAGACTAGGTTCCATATTCTCAAAACCATGGTAGCCATTTTTTTGCAGAATATAATTAAGCATATCATTTTTATTGTCGTTAAATAAGGTTCTATGATTTCCAGATCCTCTTAAGGGGACATTCTCTTTTTTTAAGTCAGTTCTACTAACTTCTTTCGTAGTTGATATTTCCATTATATGTACCTCATCAAAAAACCTTTTATCTATTTTATTATTCTATTTCCACAATTTCAATATCTTTAGTGTTACCTGATCCTCATTTCTTATATTGTATTTTTATACCATATGAAGCATTTTATTTTACTTAATAAAAAATTGGCGGGACTCCAGATTTAATGATATTGTGTGAATCCTAACCATTATATTCCTATTTTAAATTAATAAGTTTACTTCTAATAAATCCATTATAATCTACCACAGCATTAACACTCTCAATGGTAAGTGAATTAAAAACTAATTCAATATTCCGATTGGTCGGATGATTATTTATAATGATATTTTTTGGAGTTGGTATTGTCTTTGATAAAATATTATAAATTTCACTAACCGGAAAATCAACAAAATCTTCAATATAACTTCCATCATTATAGTATGCATTTAGCATCAATAAACATTTCGTAACCTTTTCTGAAATCCAATGATTACACTGATTGCTACTACTTCTTGTGTCAAAATCCAAATCAATCATACTAAGGGGAATAATATTTATAGTTACAAGGTTTGAGCTTATCTCTGGCAATGAAGTTGCCATAATTGTGGTTATGGTACTTTCCAATACTCCAGGAGCAACACTTATATGACCATTGCTATCAACTTGTTTTATTAATAATGGATTATATAGCCAAGTTACCATTGAAGTTACATTACTATGACTATTATCTGAATAGTAACCTGTTGCACTAACTAAGTTATTATTAGTTCCTGAAACTAATATTGTTGATTCAATGCTTATACTTATATTCTGCAATTGTGCTTTTTCTATTTCAATTTTTTTTGTAGCACTTATATTGCCATATATAGCATTTACATTTACAATTCCTAATTTATTTCCTGTTACTATACCAGTGTCATCAATACTCGCAACTAAATTAGATTCGCTATTCCAATCAACATTAGATATTATATCAGTAGAATTATCAGAAAAAGTAGCTACTGCATGTAGTTGAATTGTTTTACCAAGAGGTAATCTTATATCTCCGGATGGATTTATAACCAAGCTTTTTATCGTTGCATTAGAAACTTCCACTGGAATACTTGTAGATAGGATATGATTTTGATATGATAATGTTAAAGTTCCTCTTCCTATTACATTAGCAGTTAGTATCCCTGAAGTATCTATACTAACCTGTCCAGAAGTAAACCACATATATGCTCCAGAAGGAAGATGTTCTATATGTCCATCTGAATATTTAGCATAAGGATAAATATTTTCTGAAAATCCCTTAGGGATAGTAATTGATTCATAAGCATTCATGTCTTTATTACCAATAAAAATAGAGCTTATTACCTCACTACTTTCGTTAGTCAAACTAATTTGACTCAATCTATTCTGTAATATAGAGATATTAGACTCAATTGATATTGAATCCATACCTTTTGTTATATTAATAGATGTAGCTACATAATTTGAAGAACCGCCATTACCACAACCAGATAGAAAAAATAAAATTAAAAATATGATAAATAAAAACTTATGTGGCACTTCTAATTGATATTTTACATTATTTATTAAACTCATCATATTACCCCCATCACAAACCAGTTAATTATTTATTCATGTTGAACTTTATTTAAATTTATTTTAGATCAGTTATAATAATTATGCATTTCCACTAATATTAAATAATGCATATAAATGTTATGAAAAATATTTATTAACGCCTAATTATACTATAAAAAAATCCCGCAATATTGTGCGGGATTAATTATAATACATGAACTACAAGCCACCTTTATGAAAGATCCACATTATTTTGTGGATTTGAAGCTACATTTATACCATGTGGTACAAAAGTATCCTCATTAACATTACCAGAAGCAGCTTGGGTTGCAGAAGAATTTTGTGGATTATTAGCATCTAAAGTTGCTTTTATTGACAGACGCATTCTTCCTCTATCATCAAACTCAAGAACTTTTACTTTTACCTCTTGACCTTCTTTTAGATATTTACGTACATCATCTACACGTTCATTAGTAATTTGCGAAACATGTACAAAACCTTCACGACTACCAAGAATTGCAATCATAGCTCCCATATTTCTTTCAAGAATACGAGTAACTACACCATCATGAAGTTCCCCAGCCTTTACTTCAATAACTATATTTTCAATGATTGCTTTTGCTCGTTCTGCACCCTCTTTATTCGCACAAGCAATTGTAACTACACCCTCATCTGTAATATCGATACTAGCACCTGTCTCAGCTATAATGCCTTTAATTACTGATCCACTCTTTCCAATCACATCCTTAATTTTATCAGGACTAACTTTCAGCTTATATAAACGTGGTACTCTATCAGATAGCAATTTTGGATATGGAATAGCTTCTTTCATAAGTTCTAAAATATGCATTCTACCTTCACGTGCTTGCTGTAAAGCAACATGCATAATTGGGCGAGTAATCCCATCGATTTTAATATCCATTTGTAATGCAGTAACACCAACATCAGTACCGGCTACCTTAAAATCCATATCACCAAGATGATCTTCATCACCAAGTATATCAGTTAGAACAGCAAACTTATTACCTTCTAAAATTAACCCCATAGCAACACCTGCTACATGATTTTTAATTGGTACACCCGCATCCATCATACATAAACATCCACCACAAACTGTAGCCATTGAAGATGAACCGTTAGATTCCAGTATTTCAGATACAATTCTAAAACTATACGGAAATGCATTAACATCAGGCAATACAGCTTTTAATGCTCGCTTCGCTAAATTGCCATGACCAATTTCACGACGTTTTGGTGGTCCCATACGACCAGCTTCTCCAGTTGAAAATGGTGGAAAATTATAGTGTAACATAAATCGTTCTGAATAACTACCAGAAATTGCATCAACCATCTGTTCATCAGATTTGGTACACAATGTTGCAACAACAAGAGCTTGCGTTTCACCACGTGTAAAAACAGCAGATCCATGAACACGCGGCAATACTGAAGACTCTATATGGATTGGCCTAACTGTCTTAGTATCACGTCCATCAATTCGTGGTTCACCACGTAAAACTTTACCACGAACTATTGTTGCTTCAATATTCTGGAAATACCCATTTACTGTATTTATAAATAAAGTATCACTATCTTCTTTAATAAGTTCCTCATCTACCTTAGCCTTGATTTCTTCTATTCTTGCAGATCTATCAACTTTTTCTTTAATATTATATGCTTCTTGTAATGAAGGTTCTGCCAATTCCTTAATTTTATTAAATAATTCTTCATTTTTTTCTGGAGCTTGCCAATCCCAAACAACAGGATTTACCTCCTGTATAAATTCTGTAATTGCATTAATAGCAACCTGAGATTGCTCATGTCCATACATAATTGCATTTAACATTAGATCTTCCGGTAATTCTTTAGCTTCACTTTCAACCATTAAAACAGCATGTTTAGTCCCGGCAACTACCAGGTCTAACTCTGAATTTTTTAATTCTTCAAGGTTTGGATTTAACACAAACTCACCATTTACGTAACCAACACGTGCTGCTGCAATAGGACCTTTAAATGGCAGTCCAGCTAAACAAACAGCACATGATGCACCAATTAATGCTGGAATATCTGGGCTAACCTCTGGATTTAAAGATATTACTTGAGCAACAACTTGAACTTCATTATAAAACCCCTCAGGGAATAATGGGCGGATTGGCCTATCAATCAAACGTGCAATTAATACCTCATGTTCTTGTGGTTTGGTTTCCCGTTTAAAAAATCCTCCAGGCACTTTACCTACTGCATAATTTTTTTCAAAATAATCAACTGATAATGGAAAATAATTTTGTCCTGCTTTTACATTTCTCGCTGCCACTACAGTTACTAGTACTATTGTTTCTTCAACATTAACTAATACACTTGCCGTTGCTTGGCGTGCTAATACTCCAGTTTCAAGTATAACTTTGCGTTTGCCATATTGAAAACTTTTAGTAAATTTTTTAAACATTTATTTATTATCCTCTACTTTTAATATAAATTTTTCCAAATAAAATGGCGGTATTTAATAATACCACCATCATTTTACTCACTCTATTTACGTAAACCTAATTCTTTAATTAAACTTGCATATTTCTCATGATTCTTACGTTTAACGTAATCTAACAATCTTCTACGTTGTGATACTAATTTTAGTAATCCACGGCGTGAATGATGATCTTTAGTATGCACTTTAAAATGCTCTGTTAAATCATTAATACGTGCTGTTAATAAAGCAATTTGTACTTCACTTGAGCCAGTGTCTCCCTCACTTCTTTGAAACTTTTTAATAATTTCTTCTTTTTTTTGAACTGTAATAGTCATTGTATATTACCTATAAAATAGATTTAAAAAATACGTGAAGCCAAGTATAAGGTGACCAAACCTAAAACATAGCAACACTTCAAATATTAGGCTAATAATTAAATAATGCAGCCTAACTACACATTATCTCATAAACAACCATCTAAATTCAATAAATAATTATTGAAGGCAGGACATAGAATGTGATTTATGATCACATGCATCTCCAATAATTTTCAACTTGGCTTATACTACAATTAATACTGAATATTTTATATTATAATTTTAATAAATTTCAGGCTAAATCTAAACCAATGCAAATTTATACATGCAGTTGATAGGCCATACTACTTTATCTTTACATATTTATGATTAGTCAAAACATTAACATAGATTTGATTGCCTTTTTTATAGTAAATTACTCTATAATCTGAGCTTAACCTTGCAGACCTATAGCCCTTAAGTACACCTTTTAATGCTTCATCATGCATGCCTCTTGATTGCCTAACTTTTATTATCCCATCTCTATTAACGTTTTCCACCCATAGTTTAAATTTTTCAATTATATGTTTTGGTGCTTGAGAATTACTAATTAATTTACTATCAAATTGAACAGTGTCATCTACATTACATATTAAATCATCATATTGTTGTTCCTGCTCATAAATAGTTTGTGGTTCAGCATCTTCAAAACATCTATATTTTCCGCCAGTAGTTATTGCCCCATCAATAAAATAACCTTCATAAGAATCAAAATAATCATCACAGAAACCTTCTCTAGACCAATAATAGGTTCCTAGGCCAGATTCTATACCTGCTACGAAATTTCCAATATATTTATCTTTAGTGTCAAAATAAACTTTTTCCCCTCTTCCTTCTGGAATGCCATTAACAAGTGTTCCTATATATGTGTCTCCATTCGGGTATTTATATTCTCCTTCAGCGGTAATAATATTATTAACTTCGGTTTTAGCCGTTATATATAAATCAGATTCTTTTGCAGCGGATATTTGTGTGTTCTTAGAATCAGAATCTATTTGTTTAACTAATTTATCGAAGTGATAATATAATTTCCTCTTTGTGCCATGCTTGTTTGTAAAAATACCTTTACCATGTCGTTTATTGTTTTTAAACTCTCCCTGATAAATAGTATTATTTTTAAAATAAAAAACACCTTGTCCATCTATTTCTCCATATTTAAATCCTCCTACATATTTATCTGTGGCTAGATCTTTACCTTCATTAGAAAAAACCATTTCTCCGTTGTCATCATGTGGTAAGCCACCTACAAATTTTCCTTTATATATTTTTCCATTAGCAAAAGTCATAGTTCCATATCCTTCTGGAACATCATCTTTAACATTTCCCACATAATGATATTCGCCTGGTATATCAATTGTAGCTTCTCCATTTAACACCCAATCTTTTGTAAAATTCCCACTATATACGCATCCGTTAGAAGTAAATTTTACATTAGCTGCAACATCATGTTTAAAAGTACCTGTCCATTTC
The DNA here is from genome assembly GCA_046336365.1 of Neisseriaceae bacterium. GTDB lineage: Bacteria > Pseudomonadota > Gammaproteobacteria > Burkholderiales > UBA11063 > Aquella. The sequence goes on along the minus strand of JBKDHQ010000190.1, from coordinate 1,291 downwards.
CAGTAGTCAAGATATCCTGGATTAACATTCTAAGTGCGACAGACCTAAAAATAAATAATCGCAAATCGATACACTAAATTTCTCTATTTAATTAACCCCAATAAAGGATGTAATTTTTCCAAAAAACTATATTTCTTTTTGTGTTTCTCAATTAAGTGACTAAAATAATGCTTAGTATCCAAAAAAGATTTCCAGTTATCAATTTTATCGCCAAATTCAATTGCTTGCTTCAAATCACTAATCGCATAATCATAATACTTGGATTTTGCTTGTAGTAGCACATTATCAGCTAAATAACGTCTTAGCAAAGTAGCTGGTAAATATTTTCCATGACTTGCCAGCCCCTTAGATAATTTACGATAATAACTATAATTGTATTCAGATAATTGCTCAAGATTGTTAATTATTAAATTTTCCAATTCATCATACTCTTGTATTGCTTCCATAAATACTAAAGTATGATTAAAGTCTTTTGCATTTAATGCATAATCAATTGCTTGTTGTTTATATTTATCTCGATCCTCTTCTGATTTAACATGCTTCATAAATTTTGTATAGAAATCAGGATATAAAGTTTTTATAAACAACTGCCATCTTGTATTTTGTGCATCTTCAACTCTACCATCATCTTCGTACGCCTTAATTAATAACTTCCGATGCTCAATATAATCATTCATTTTTATGCTATTTTCAGGTACCTTTTCTAAACACTCTATTGCCTCTGTTGCTCTAAATTTGTCTACAAGCATGGCAGATAACTTTAATACGTACTTTACATCAGAGATTAGATTGCTTTGTTCTAAGATTTTACAATATTTGTCTGGATCATTTTGTTGTTCTACTATATATAACAAGCTTTTAACATCACTAGCTAAATACTCTTCTAAATATACTAAACCTTCTTTACCTAAAGCAACTTTAAATGACTCAAATATTTGACTACCAATATATTGATGATTTCTATAATAATCATTTACCAATTTAGCTAATTGTTTAATATCTTTATCTTCAACGTTTTGCCAAGCCTTACCCCATAAATCTACACAAGTATATAAAAACTCCATTGCACAACCACTTGAGTCATCTTTATTTTCAACCAAACTTTCAAAATTATCAAGTATGTATTGCAGTAAATTTGCACTTTCTAATGGAGTAATTTTAATTAGTTTGGTTTCTATTGGTGATATTATGTTTTCTACTAACTTGTGTAATAATGTCGTATATGACCACTGTATTATAATTCAAGGTGACCATTAAATTAAGTATATAAGTGACCATATAATTAATAAGT
>JBKDHQ010000189.1:0-3629 GCA_046336365.1 Neisseriaceae bacterium | reverse complement strand
TTCCCTGGTCTTTTTATTTATTAAATAGTGGTCATATTAAATATTAATGACTGGTCATTTTCAATATTCTTACACAGAATAATCTAATAAAAATTCTTAAAAGAATTTGATGGTTTTAGATATAAAATTTATTTTCAACGTTATTTTGAAGAACTGATACAGCTTACTTATAAGTATAACTAATATATTAAATTAGATTACTTTGAAGATTTTTTGCATATTGGCGTGATGATACCGAAGAGAGAGTATTACCATCAGTTAATGTTTATTCTCTTGGATTTATAACTACAGGTGATTTAGCTTATTTATTAGGCAATTTAAGGCTAGAATTTAAATTACCAATGAAACTTATTCGAGACCGTCAAACTGAAGCTGGCATTGTAATTAGTGAAAGTTATTTCTACTTACTCGAAATTCTCAGTGGCTATCAAGCATCATAGCTACTGTACCAGCACTAAAAGAACTTGGCACAAAATTATCAGCAAATTATGAACCGCTACATCCCCATGATAAGGATAGCCTAATGTTGGTTGTAGCTATGAATTACAAAGTAGGTATTGCCAGTTATTTTGTTTATCTAAATGAATATGGCTTTGATGTATCTGACCCATGTAAAGTAGCTGATATTGTTAAGTCATATGCAGTTGATTTGCCTTTGTAATTAGCTTAAGTATATTATTACTCAATAATTTTCATGAAACAAAAATCCAAACAATTAACTAATTTATATTTTGTAGCTAGTATATTAAGTTAATGTATAATTATTATGATCTTATTTCTAGTTTGTACAAAATATTTAGGAGAATTCTTATGAATGCATCATTTACAAGTGCACCTACAAGAAAAGTTATGCGTAATCAACTTCATCAAGAAGTGTCAAACTCAGGACTATGGTGTAAGGGTATTTCTGTTCATCGAGAAAATTTAGAAAAGATTGCACAAGAAATATTAGAAATAGATGATTCTGAATACCAGTGGTTACCGCCAAACATTTCTATGGTTTATAAAAATGAATTTCTATTTATTTTACAAGATTATAAATATTTTAATGCTGAAAAATTTGCTAAGTTAGATGATTATTGTCTAATGGAGGATATTCTCTTTTCTTTAAATTTACCTAAATATGAAAGTGATACACATTATTTTCATACTAATAGATATATTGAATACCAACCTGCAAATTATTCATCATCAGATGTTGGTGATTCTGATGATGAGTTTGACAATAATACAGGGCTCACTAAATTTACTTTAGAACGGCCACTTAATGCTTGTGATACAAGTATATGGTGTCAAGATGGTCCAATTAAAGGTGATATGTTGATATACAATTGCCAATCTATAATTTTTAGTCAGTTGAATGAATGTCATGGATATTGGGAGGATGGTAGTTCTGGAGAAGATAGTAATGGTGACGAGTACCATTCGTACTCAATAGCAAATGATGGAGCTATTCTTCGTAATTTAGGTAATTATATGTATGAGCAGTCTGCTTGTAGTGAGAAAGCGCCTTTACAGGAAGAATTAGGTGATACTGAAGTAATAAATAAAATTACATCCCCTGAACACAATATTACATTTCAGTTAATTCAGCTGGGCTACACAACAAGGCTAATTAACCCCGAATTTAATTTGCTTGATTTTACGTTAGAGAGCAATATTGAGAAAGGTTTAACTTATAGAGAAATAAATATGATTAATCAGCAAGTTATATCATATCTTTCAAGAGCTTTACCTAATGAAATTATAAATCAAATATTAGCAGGATTACAACTAGCAAGATTAAAAGATAACGAACATCAAACTAATGAGTTTAATAACTTGTTAAATAATTATGGACTTGATAACAACAATTGCCATAATTTGATAGTATGGATTGACTATTTGAATACCTTAATATTCAAGGTTGAAGCATCGCGTATTAATACAACAGCAATTACCGGTATTATGATGTTACAATTAATTGAGTATGGACATTTAACATATGAAGAGGCCTTTTATGATAATGGAAATTTTTTAGGGCAGTTTCCTGGTGCAAGTATTGCAACAAAGCATAATTTTAAAGCACGTGCGCAGTTATTAACTTATAAGGGATTTTTAGGAATGAAAACTGATAGGCAACACCCAAAATGGTTAATGTGTACATTAAAAGAATCTATTATGATGATGAACTGGTTAAAAATTTTTGTATTGAAAGGTGATGACCCTAAGTTCGTTACAAGAGATGAATTACTTAAAAATTTTACTACTGATGTTCATGTTATGATGCAAACTTATTTACGTGTAGCATTTGAAATGTAATACTTTATTATAATTTAGAAATACATAAATATACTAAAACCTCACTTCTGGAACTATTAAAATCATTTAACCTGATTTTAATAGTTCCAGAAATAAATTTGTATAGTTTCATTTATTTCTGGTTTTTTTAAATAAACATTGTGCGGTTGGTCGTATGTATGATATAATTTGTACTTAAGCGGTTAGATCCTAATCCAGTCACTAAATATTTTATTCAGATTATAATCATTTCTATATCTACAATAGTTTTTATGTTACTCCGTTAAGTTTCTAAATGTTTAATTTGTGTATTTTTAAAATAATTTTTTGGAGTTTTATACCATGAAAAAAGCACTATTTGTAGCAGGATTAGATTTTGCTATTACAGACGATAATTTAAAAGAAATTTTTAGTAATCACGGTACAGTAGAATCAGCAAAAGTTGCTACTGATCGATATTCAGGTCAAAGTAGAGGATTTGGTTTTGTTGAGATGTCTTCTCAAGAAGAAGCACAAAATTGTATTAGCAATTTAAACAATACAACTGTTAAAAATCGTCAAATTGTAGTTAAAATAAAGGAAAATAAGGCAGATAGCTCAAACCAGCGTAGAAGTTTTTCTAACCGTTGGTAATTGATAAGTTTTATTGAAAAAAACCTGAATACTATATTCAGGTTTTTTTATTTTAAGTCGGGTATTTTCAGGCCATAAGCTTTTTCAATATCAGCCACTTTACATGGATTTGTTACATCAAGACCATTTTCATTTAAATAAACAAAGTAGCTTGTGCTATATCAACTTTATAATTCATGGTAAAACAAGCATCAAACTATCTTTATCATTTGGATATAATGGTTCATAGTTTGCTGATAATTTAGTACATAGTTCTTTTAGTGATGGTACAGTATCCATAATAGTTAATAACCATTGAGGGTTACGAGTAAGTAGGAATAAATTCTCACCAATTACAATACCAGCTTCAGTTTGCCGATATCGAATAAGTTTTACTGGCAGATTAAATTCTAGTCTTAAATTGCCTAACAGATAAGCCAAATCACCTGTGGTTTCAAATCCAAGAGAATAAACATTAACTGATGGTAATACTCTCTCTTCGGTATCATCACGCCAATATGCAAAAAATCTTCAAAGTAATCTAATTTAATATATTAGTTATACTTATAAGTAAGCTGTATCAGTTCTTCAAAATGACGTTGAAAATAAATTTTATATCTAAAACCATCAAATTCTTTTAAGAATTTTTATTAGATTATTCTGTGTAAGAATATTGAAAATGACCAGTCATTAATATTTAATATGACCACTATTTAATAAATAAAAAGACCAGGGAA
>JBKDHQ010000188.1:0-5402 GCA_046336365.1 Neisseriaceae bacterium | reverse complement strand
TCACAAGATCGATAAGGTCTTGCAAAATAAAATCCGCATGATATATTCTCACTAATAGCTTTGTGCTCAGCAAACTCAGGTCCGTTATCTGATGTAATAGTTCTAATAGGAATTACAGTATTTAGGTAAATATTTTCAATGGTTTCTTTAATTGACAGAGAATATCTATTCTCTACTTTTCTAATAAAGGTTAATTTACTTCTGCGATCAACCATAGTGAATAAGCAAGTAGTACCTGAATTCTTTTTTGTAACTATAGTATCAACTTCAAAATCCCCAATACGAGTCTTCTTATCAACGATTTTAGGCCGTTGACTAATATCAATACGATCAATAATATTGCTAGTATTAGTAGCGCCGTACCTATATTTTCTACCTTGATGTGATAGAAGTTTAAATAGTTTTCCTCCGTTAGCTTTATCATGTTTAATGTATTTGTAAATAGTAACATGGCTAATAGATTTATTCATATCGATTTTCAACCTACCACTTATCTGTTCTGGAGACCATTTGATCTTTAACTTTTCTTCAATGTATAATATAACTGGATTTGTAAACTGTTTGAAGCATTTTAGTCTACTTGCATTAGACTTTACTAATGATGATTTTTTATCAGCATAATCTGAGTCATAATCATTTCCTCCTCTACTATTGCGGTTGATTTCCCTGTATATTGTTGATTTATGGACATTTAGCTGTTGAGCTATTTTATTTATAGAAATAAAATTTGCAATTTGTCTACAGATGTAGTATCGTTCGTTCTGGGTAAGATGTTTATCCACTATAGGCTCCTTGTTATTTGTAGTGATTTAACAAAGATTATAAACTAAACACTTACCCTCTGTCTCTGATAATTCTTTATCTCTGCATTATTCTGCGGCGCTTCGCTTGCCTGCTCAAAAAAACAAACAAAACAAGTTTTATGTATTTTTTTGACCTATTTTTTAGTTGCATTTCATTTTTTAATTTGCGTCTGGTGTCAAAAATGTTACCCACATGGCAAACCGCTTCTACCGAAGTATAAGCTTATCTTATAATCATGTGCAATTCTAAAAATTTAGAATATATTGATAAACTTAATATTTTTATTGAATCAAAATTAGAAAATGAGTTTAAAATAATAGAAACGGATTGCACTGTGATGAAATGAAATTTTATAAAAAAATTTTGAGGTAGCATCAAAAATCTCAATTATAGTTGATCGCAAGCATATGCTATTACCCCACTAGAGGTCAAAAATAATTGGCTACTTAGTTTATACAATACCATTAAAGTACGCCAGTCCATACTTTTTTATTAATGAAAGATATTTGATATATAGGTATAAATTTTTATGAACGTTTCAAGTTTTAGCAAAATTAAACTTAAATTCCGTTAAAAATTTTGTCCATGAGCATAGTTAATGTTTCAAAATTTAGGGATTTATTGCATAATTTTGCGTTAAAAACTTGTAGGCAATAAAAATTTATATCTCTGTATCAATATTAAAAACAATAAAAAAGTGTGGACTGGGGTATTAAAGTATAATAAAAACTAATAAAAATTTTTAGTATTTTCTTCAATCTTCTCTACAGTAAGCTTACCTCCCATAATCTTGTATGCCCACGCTGTATAAAGAAGCACAATGGGTGTAAAAATTAATGCTACAAAAAACATAATTGTTAGAGTATGTTGTGAGGAAGTTGCATCCCACAATGTTAAGCTACTTTTAGGATCTAAGCTTGATGGCATTAAAAATGGAAACATGGCGCCACCAACTGTCATAATTATTCCAGCCATACAAATTGAACTAAAAATAAAAGCCAACCCTCCTTTTAATTTATAAATATAAATTATTGCAATAACAGCCCCTAAGAGTCCACAAACAGGCGCTAATATAGTAAACGGATAAAGTTTATAATTATGAAGCCAGCCACCTTGCACAATTGCAACTGTCTTTAATAATGGATTACTTGGACCATTTGGATTAATATTAGTAGCAATAAATCCATTCATATTTGACATAAATAAACCACCAAGAACAAATAGTATCATTGTCAAAATACCACAGATAATTGATGCTTTTCTTGCCCTTAACTGTAACACACCTTCAGTTCTAATAACTAAATAATTTGCACCATGAAACACAATCATTAATAAAGATAGTACTCCACATAATAGAGCAAAAGGGTTTAGCAAAGCGAAAAAAGAACCATCATAAAATGCTCTTATATCAGCATCAAATCTAAATGGAACACCTTGTAATAAGTTACCAAATGCTACACCAAAAATTATTGGCGGGACACTAGAGGCTAATAATAATACAAGATCCCAAGAATTTTTCCATTTAGTTTTTTGTATCTTGGAGCGATATTCAAAAGCAACTGGGCGTAAGAACAATGTCCATAATACTGCCATCATAGCAAAATAAAACCCTGAAAAAGCTGCGGAATAAATTAATGGCCATGCAGCAAAAATAGCTCCTCCTGCAGTAATAAACCATACTTGATTTCCATCCCAATGCGGAGCAACAGAATTAATTACAACACGTCGTTCTAAATCAGTTTTACCAATTATAAATGATAAAACTCCAACTCCCATATCATGCCCATCCATAATAACAAAACCAATTAATAGAACACCAACTAATACCCACCATATAAAACGAATAATTTCATAATCCATGATATAACCTCTATTTACTTATTTGTTCAAAATGATATTTTCCAGTACCTAAGCTCGATGGCCCCAATTTGGCATATTTAGTCATTAACCAAATCTCTATAACTGCTAAAATGCTATAAATTACAGCAAAACCCGTTAAAGATAAGGTTACTTCACTCACAGATAAGCTTGATGCCGAGAGATAGGTGGGAAGTATTTCAAAAATAGTCCATGGCTGACGCCCATATTCTGCCACAAACCAACCAGATAAAATAGCAATCCATGGCATAGGTATCCAATATACTGCCCACTTTAATAACCATCTTCTATTTTCAATCAGAATAGTACTTCTAGTTACATAATAAAATGCAAAAGCAAACATAACTAAAAACGATATGCCTAATGCCACCATTATCCTAAAAGTAAAATATAAGGGTAAAACATTCGGTACTGTATCTTCAGATGCTTTTTGAATCATATCATCTGTTGCATTATTAACATTATTTGTATATTTTTTTAATAATAAACCATAACCCAAATAAGGACTATACTGTTTTAATTTCTCTAACAAAGATCCATTATTCGGATTAGCCTCTATTTGATTAAGTAATGATAATCCTTTTTGCCCCATGATAATCTTTTCTTTATTATCAGCAATAATATTATTAACACCTTTTAAGTTATCAGTGAAATTGTGCATGATAATAAGACTTGCCGCGTATGGAATTTTAATATCAAATAGATTTTCTCTTTTCTGTTCATCTGGCCAAGCAATTAATGACCAACCAACAGGTGCTTTTTCAGTATTCCAAACCCCTTCAATTGCTGCTAGCTTTGATGGCTGATATTTGTAAACCTGTATCCCAGAATTATCACCGAATAAAATAACAGCTATTGATGCAAAAAAACCAAATATTGCTGCTACTTTAAATGAAGAACGAGCAAATAATAAGTCGCGCTTCTTTAATAAATAAAATGCAGAGATCCCCAATATAAACAGTGAGGCTGCAACATACCCTGCAGATACAGTATGAAAAAATTTATACCAGGCAAATGGGTTAGTTAGAACACTCCAAAAATTTTCTAATTCCATCCTATGTGTAGCTGGATTATAAGTTGTACCAACCGGATGCATCATCCAACCATTGGCAACTAATATCCAAAATGCAGATAAATTTGAGCCAATTGCTACTAAAATTGTTACTAGTAAATGCTGTTTCTTACTAAGCCTATCCCAAGCAAAGAAAAATAGACCAACAAAAGTTGACTCAAGGAAAAATGCCATTAAGCCTTCGATGGCAAGAGGAGCTCCAAAAATATCTCCCACATAATGTGAATAATATGCCCAGTTTGTTCCAAACTGAAACTCCATAGTTAAACCTGTTGTAACACCTATTGCAAAGTTTATTCCAAACAGCTTACCCCAGAATTTGGTCATATCTTTATAAATTTGATTACCAGTTATTACATAAATTGATTCCATTATAACCAATAACCATGTTATACCAAGAGTTAGTGGCACAAATAAAAAATGAAACATTGCAGTCATACCAAACTGCACACGTGATAGATCAACTAGAGTGTCCATTATATACCTTCATTAAGAACAATTAATTTATACTAGTATTTACTTAAAAATAAATAATCTCAGCTACTTACATAATTAATCATTACTAAAAATATGCTTTTCTGTAATATAATCATTTAATTTAGGTGTATCACTAAAGAAAACGTACCACATTCCAGTTAATAATATACTTTTTACTATTAGAACCAATAATATATGTTTCCAATATTTATCTATTTTTTTCATATTATCTTAATAAATTTACATTACGTAAGAATCTTTCCAGAAAGTATTTTACCATATTCCTTTCAATAACCATTATTATTTTATGGTTATTAAGATATTAACTCAACAATTTACAATTTAATTAATTTTAGAAGATTTTGGGTAACTACACTTTACAGAAATAGATTAATATGAGTGCTTTTAAACTTAATTACGAATTGCTAATGTTAATTAAGAGTATAATACATACACGTGCTAAATTATATGAAATCTATTACTATTATTTCATGCAAATTAAAAAATAGTTGCAAAGAAAATAATTTTATGGGATAATACCTCCCTCATAGCTAAAAATAAACAGCTTTAATCCCCTTATGGGGCGCTTAGCTCAGTTGGTAGAGCATCTGCCTTACAAGCAGGAGGTCATAGGTTCGAATCCTGTAGCGCCCACCAAAAAGTCATGGAGCGGTAGTTCAGCTGGTTAGAATACCGGCCTGTCACGCCGGGGGTCGCGGGTTCGAGTCCCGTCCGCTCCGCCAGCTTACTTTTTAAAATATCTCTTGTAATTCATTGATAATATTAATTTCACCTTTCAACACAAATAAACTCCAAATTTAAAAAACTCCTTATCTGGGCAAAATCTGGGCAAAACGAATACAAAACATCCAGCAACTACAACGCATTTTATCGCATTAAAATTTACCATAATTTAATTTTTAGAATGTGTAACCATTAGATATCCTCTTAAGTAATTGCACGAGCTGAAAATGTTGCAGAGAAAGATATAGCTGCGCTTGTGACAGGGCCATCTAATTCCACAGTAGCTGTTAAAATATTTCCACCCAAATAAACTGCATTGCGTCTTATATTACGAGTTGCTCCCATACACTCAATACCTGCTACACCAACCCAATAAGATCCTTTGCCGGTTATGCCAAAAGCTTTGTTAATATCAAGAGTGTATGAA
>JBKDHQ010000187.1:0-20217 GCA_046336365.1 Neisseriaceae bacterium | reverse complement strand
AAATAATAGGGATTGGGCTAGTATACTTTATGAAAATTTACTTAAATTTAACAAAAAATCAGATTTTAAAAAATTTTAGCTTAGAAAATTTAGTATATTTTTGTAATTAGAAGATTATAACCTATATTGCAGAAGTTTCACAGTTATTCTATACACTTTAAGTAACGAAAAAATTTTAATTAAGAAAACATAATGATGAATACTAGCTTTATTATCTTATTGTTAGCTTTACTTTTAGGTATAGTACTAGGCTATGTTATAGCCAGGTTTCAGGCAAATTCGGAACAGAATATTTTACGGGATACGCTAAATAATGCTAAAGAGGACAAACTCAAACTTGAAACTGATTTAGAATATTATCAAGCTGAAATGATTAGTCTAAATGTTCAAATTGCAAGTCAAAAGGCTGAAAATGATGGTTATATGAAGCGTATACAAGAACAGAAAGATGATATTTTATTGATGCAGTCAAAGTTAACAATAGAATTTGAAAATATTGCAAATAGGCTATTTGAAGAGAAGAGTAATAGATTTACTGAACAAAATAAAATTAATTTGGGTAATTTATTAGATCCTTTGGGAGAAAAGTTAAAAACATTTGAAGCTAAGGTTAATGATGTTTATGATCGGGATAACAAAGAAAGAATCAGTTTAAAAAACCAAATAGAGTTATTATCTAAACTAAACAAAGAAATGAATGAGGAAACACGAAATTTAACTAAAGCTTTAAAGGGGGATACTAAGACTCAAGGTAATTGGGGTGAAATGATACTAGAAAGTATTTTGGAAAAATCAGGTTTAACCAAAGACCGTGAATATTTGCTACAGGTATCGATGGTTGAGGATGGGCAACGCTATAGACCTGACGTTGTGATTAACTTGCCCGATAACAAATCTTTAATCATTGATTCTAAAGTATCATTAACTGCATATGATCGTTTTATAGCATCAGAGATTAATGAAAAAACAAGTTTTTTAAAGGAACATATTCAATCAATTAAAAACCATGTTAAAATCTTGGCCAATAAAAAATATCAGAACTTGTATGGGTTAACCACTTTAGATTTTGTTTTAATGTTTATACCGATTGAGCCTGCTTATATACTAGCAGTTGGAGAGGATTATTCAATAATTGATGAAGCTTTAAAACAAAATGTTATAATAGTATGCCCATCAACCTTGCTAGCTACTTTAAGAACAGTATATAGCATTTGGAGAAATGAGAAAGCTTTACAAAATTCTCATGAAATTGCAAAAATTGGAGGAGAGCTATTTGATAGATTTGTAAGTTTTCTATCAGAGCTAGAAAAAATAGAAAAATCAATGAATCAAGTAATATTAAATTATAATGGAGCGATTACAAAATTGTCTGGTAATAAAGGTATTATTAAGTCAGTAACAAAATTAGGAGAATTAGGCGCTAAGTCTACTAAAATTATTGGTGGTAGATGGACTAATGAAATTTAACATTTGTGACTCACAATTGACAGGTATAAGTGTATGGAAAAATTGAGAATTATATCGAGAAACAGTCCATTAGCTATTGCGCAGTCGAAGTTGGTTTCTGAACAAATTAATGCACTTTACCCTGATTTATTTATTGAAATTATTGGTATTACTACAGAAGGTGATAAAATTTTAGATAAGCATTTAGATAAAATAGGTGGTAAGGGTTTGTTTGTAAAAGAATTACAGCAAAAGCTATTAGATGGTGAGGCTGATATTGCTGTACATTCTTTAAAAGATTTACCTCATGAGACTTTCTCTGAGTTTATTATTCCTGCTGTATTAAAAAGAGAGGATGTAAGCGATTGTTTTATATCCAATCATTATGATAAACTTGCTGACTTACCTAAAGGTGCAATAATTGGAACTTCATCTGCAAGACGTATTGCTTTAGTAAATCACTATTATCCTCACCTAAAAATAAAGATGTTAAGAGGCAATGTTGGAACAAGGCTTGCCAAGCTTGATAATGGTGATTATGATGGGATTATATTGGCTTCAGCAGGTTTAAAACGTTTAAACTTAACAAGCAGAATTAAAGAAACATTGGATCCAAATACATTTGTACCAGCTATAGGGCAAGGAGCTTTAGCTATAGAAATATTATCTAACAGATTAGATCTGATGATATTATTAGCTAAACTTGATGATAATGATACATGGTTAGAAGTTGAGACAGAACGAGAGGTAGGTAAATTATTAGGCGCAGATTGTAGTATGCCAATCGGAGTACATGCAAATGTTGCTGAAAATGGGAAATTTAATCTAACTGCGATGGTGTTTAACGATAAATTCTTTACAGTATCTGTTTCAGATTGCAAGGATAATTATCTAAGTTTAGCCAAAACTATTATTAAAGAATTGAAGAATAAAGGTTTGAATGGAACTGTAGAAAAAACATTAATGTCGAAACAGATCATTTACGATGGGAGTTAGGACTCCAATTTATTATGTTTCTTGTATGCTGTTCTGATAAAAATAAGAATGAATTATTGAAGAAAATTAAACAAACTAATTTTTTTGCTAGCTATTCTGAGAGCAATTTTGAATTTTTAGATATAATGCATTTATTGCCAATTAGAAAAAATATACTTAAGTTAGAAAAAACAATTGATCAATATAACTACATAATTTTAGTTTCACCAAATTGTATTGACTTTGCCAAAACTGCTATTGTAAAAGCTAACTTTCCTGAATTTATGGTTATGGGTTATGATAGCTATAAAGTGTTAAGTCATTTTTCTTCAAAGAAAATCCATTACCCTAAAAGGTTAACTGGAAGCGCTGGATTAATAGAAGAAATAATTAAAGATCTTGATTTGTTAAACAAGAAAATTTTGATCGTTACCGGCGGTTTCAGAAATAAAATAATAGAAAATAAATTACATGAATTTGGTGCAGTTTATGAAGTATTGGATGTTTATGAGACCAAGATGTTTGACTTACCTATTGAAACCATAAAAAAGATTACCAGAATTCCTACATATCGGGGTATAATAATCACTAGCAGTTCGCTTGTAGCATGGCTATTTGCTAAGGCAGAAGATAATGGATTTATAGATATACTTAGAGAGATTACTTTTGTCACTTGGCATAAAAATATATTAATAAAACTTAAAGAGCTAGGGGTAGTTCAAGTTAACTTTATTCAAAGTTAATAAAAAATCTATTAACATATAACATAATAAGGTTTAAAAATGACAGATAATGAAAAGAAAATCAAAAATAAACGTAGTGGGATTACAACTTGCTTATTTGCTATATTTTTATCTCTTATTGTGGCAACTATAGGCGGTTATTTATATTATTATGAGTTACAATTTCAGAAAAAAATAAGAACAGAAATTGATGGTCTACACGCTATAGTCAATAATAATATTTTACCAATTAGGGTACAAAATGAACAAATAAAATCACGAATTGATGGTATTGAAAGCGAAATTAGTATTATTAAGAGTGGATCTAATCAACACCTTCCGTTATTTCATATCAACGAATTAATAAGTATGGCTAATCAATCATTATTAGTATATGGCGATGTTAGAAGTACTCTAAAATTATTGCAATATGCTAATGATATTTTAAGTAATAATAACGAAGCACAGTATATCGAAATTAAAAGTGCAATTACAAATGATATTGCAAAGCTTGGACAATTGCAATACATAGACTCGGTTGCTTTAAGTAGTAAAATTAACACTATAATAGATCAGATAACTTCAATTCCAATTATTGGTGATGATAAAAGTGCGATAAAAGTTGAGTCTACAATTTATACATCTATAGATAATGGCTCAAATAAAGCTTCACTTTGGACTAAATTTATAGAAAATATAAAAAGCAGTTTAAAATCATTAGTTTTAGTAACTAGCACTAACAATCGTAAAGCAATTGAACTCTTACCAGAAAAGGAAATAATAGTTCGCCAAAATATTAAATTATATCTATTAAATGCCAGAATAGCTTTATTACAACATGATCAAAACTCTTGGAAATTTAATTTGACTAATGTGGATGAAAACTTGAAGGACTATTTTATTAAAACAACGTTATTATCTTCAATTATTAACAATATAGATGATTTGCTAAAAGTTGATATATCAATGGAAAATGCTAATATTGATGATACATTAAAAGCATTAAATAAATTAAATGACTTACAAAAATAGTGGTGAAATATGAAGATTGTATCTAAAATGTTGTTGCTTGTGCTATTTGCATGCATTATTGTTATACTCAATAAATATGGGCCAGGCCATGTCATTATTTTTGTTAGTAAATATCGACTTGATCTTGCATTAAGTGGCCTAATTTTAATAATTATAATCACTTTTGTGATTACATACTATCTTATTCGATTTATTGCAAATATAAACAATATGCCAGATAGATTAAAGCAGTGGCGATTACGTCATAGGCTTTTGCAAAGTAGAAAGCTATTGAATATTGCGGGCATAAATTATTTTGAAGGTAAATATTTTAATAGCTATAAAAATGCTATGAATTCAATTGATAAAGAAACTAATAAAGATAATCAATTTATGGCATTAATGCTTGCTTATAAATCAAGCAACTTTATTGGAGATTATAAAAAAGAGGAAGAAATTTTATCGCGACTTGAAAATTATTCTGATAAAAAGTGGCAGCTAGCAAAATATATAACAAATGCAGAAAATCATTATTCTAAAAAAATGTATGCTAAATGTTTGGATGGTTTGAACAAAGCCATAACATTAGATAAAAAACATGTACGTGCAAGGCAAATAAGGTTAGAAACTTATATTCACTTACATAATTATGATAAAGCATTCGATGAATTAAAATGGTTAATAAAAAATAACTGTTTAGATCACTTAAAGGCAATGTCATATAAATTAGAAATATACCGTAACTTATTTGAAATACTAAGTGATGAGGCGGAACTAGATCATTTTTACCGTAAATTTGATAAGGATGACCAAGATAATTTAATCATCAATAAATTTTATTTAAATGCTTTAATTCGTCTAAAGTTATATGATCATGTAATTACTTTACTAGAAAAATGGTCAATTGATAATCATAATGTAAGTGATGTTATATTAAAGCTAGCTAAAATTATTCAAGATAGAAAAGATGTTGAGAGACTATTAAAATTAGTTACTCAAATATCTTCTGAAAAAGCAGGCGATTATACTTTATTGTTAATATTAGGTATTTGTAATTTTAAATTAAAGAATTATTTGAATGCTAGAAAAAATTTAGAAGATAGTCTCTCTATTAAAGTAACTTTGGATGGATTAATATATTTATTATTTACTGCAATTGAGACTAAGGATACTGTTTTGCATCAGTTAGTTGAAGCAAAATTAGCAATTTTTAATAAAGATTTACGCCTTTGAATCTGAGCATTATATCTATTGTGTTTGTTATAATTAATTATGATAGTTTTTGAATTAGTATTATTTATATAGATTTTACAAAAGGAATTTGTACATAATGTTAGGTAAAGCCAATAATGCAAAATTTGCTAAAAAGAACCGAGAAACAATTTTACCAGCAAAGACTGCGCTTTTAGTTAATTACATTGTTGCTGTTGGTGTTTTTGCTTTAGCATTTATTTTTGCCATACTTTTAGTAACATATAATCCTACAGATAATTGTTGGTTTAAAACATCTGACTCTAATATATTACACAATAAATTAGGTGCAATAGGTGCTTATTTTTCAGATTTTATTTTATCAATATTTGGATTTTCTGGATGGTGGTTAGTATTAGGATTATTTTATTTAGGTTACAGAAAAATAATACGTAATAAGATTGAATCTGGTGATTGGTATACAATTTTCCAAGCTATTTGTTTTATATTTTTGATATTCTTCTCATCAGTTTTTGAGTATATAAATTTTATTAATAAGTCAAGTGGTTATTTACATAATGGCTTTGGCGGACTACTTGGACATGCTATTTACCCAATACTAAGTTTTTACCTGGGGCAGCTAGGTACTGTGGCACTGACATTAATTTTAGCTGTCACCTGTTTTTCATTTACTTTTAGTGTTTCTCTAGGAAATATCGCTGAAAAAATTGGTTTTATTCTTGATTTTTTCTATATGGTAATTGTTAAATTGTTAAGCCATGATGAGAAAGTTGAGAATAAATCTGATACTGATGATACTGGGTTAGCAACATCTCCTTCTATAAAAATTCCTAAATTTTTTAAAAAAGAAAATACATCTGAATATAAATTTTCAGATAATAATGATATATTAAGCCCAGAGGATGATGGCTTCGATGCATTATTTCAGAAACTCAGTGATAATAATATTGATAATAAAATAGCAAATAGTAAAGCTAAGCAAAACCCAAGCGGATTATTATGGGATAAAAAAACTAATTTAGATCTAAATGAAGATAATGATTTAAATGAAGATTATATACTACCAAGTTCTAGTGAGGGTGAGTTATCTTATTACGATGAAAATACTAAATTTGATGAAGTTAAAGAAGATGCTTCTAATGATAACCAACCAATCGAAAATCGAGTAATTAAATTTACTAATAAACCTAGAGACTTTACTGTTGGGAAAATTAAGTCATTACCAACGACTGATTTATTAAACCCATCAAAGAAGCAAATTGAGTCAATCACAAGTGAAACTTTAGAGTATGTATCTAATTCAATTGAAAATAAATTACTTGAATTTGGTGTGGAAGCAAAAATAGTTGAAGCACAAAGTGGCCCAGTGGTAACGCGTTATGAATTGTTACCATCTCGTGGCGTACGTGGTGAAAAAATTGTAGGATTAGGAAAAGAAATTGCTAGAGGACTTGCTTTATCTAATGTGCGTATTGTTGAAACAATCCCAGGCAAAAATACTATGGGTATAGAAGTACCTAACTATAAACGTCAAGTTATTTATTTAAAAGATCTCTTTGATTCTGTTGTATTTAAGAACAGTATTAGTAAATTAACTTTAGCTTTAGGGAGAGATATTGCGGGTCAAGTTATAGTTGCTGATTTGGCTAAAATGCCTCATCTATTAGTGGCAGGTACTACTGGTTCTGGTAAATCAGTTGCCATAAATACAATGATTTTATCCTTCTTATTTCAAGCAACTGCAGATGAAGTAAAATTTATAATGATTGATCCTAAGATGGTTGAATTATCATTCTATCAGGATATTCCACATTTATTGGCTCCAGTTATAACTGATTCAAATTATGCAGTTAACGCACTTAAGTGGACTGTTGCTGAAATGGAAAAACGTTATAGAATTATGGCGAAAGTTGGTTGTAAAAATATTTCTACGTTTAATCAAAAAATAGATGAAGCAGAAAATATGGGCAAATCTGTTCCTAACCCGATTAGTCTAACTCCTGATGAACCAGAACCATTAGCTAAATGGCCATATATTGTTGTGATTGTTGATGAATTAGCTGATTTGATGATGTCAAGTGGCAAAAAAGTGGAACAGTATATTGTCCGCATAGCACAAAAGGCTAGGGCAGTTGGTATACATTTAATTTTAGCAACACAACGCCCTTCAGTTGATGTTATTACAGGTTTAATAAAAGCTAATGTTCCTTCACGTATTTCATTTCAGGTTACTTCTAAAGTAGACTCACGTACAGTTTTAGATCAAGGTGGTGCAGAAACTCTTTTGGGACAAGGTGATATGCTTTATTTACAACCTGGTGCTGGAGTTCCTGTTCGTATTCATGGTGCATTTGTAAATGATGATGAGATTAATCGGATAGTTGATTTCTTGAAAGCTAGTGGTTCTCCTGAATATATTGAAGAAATATTAAGTGGTGAAGTTAGTGGTGCTGAGTTACCTGGGCTTGATGATAGCGGTGACAATCCTGAAAAAGATAGCATGTTTGATGAAGCAGTTAAGTTTATTTATGATACAAAGCGTTGTTCTATAAGTTCACTACAAACCCGTTTTGGTATTGGTTACAATCGTGCGGCAAGGATAATGTCGCATTTGGAAACTATTGGTATGGTGAGACGTAATGAAAGAGGCGGTTTTGAACTTTTAAAAACTGAATAACATGACTAAAGAAGAATTAAGAATACGTCTGATTTCACAATGTAAAACAATAGATGATGATTATAGAAAAGTTGCTTCCGATTCTTTATTAAATAATGTATTACCTTTAATTAAAGATAAACAAAATATTTTAATTTATCGTGCATATGGCTTTGAAATTGATTTACATCAAATTATAAATTATAGTGTAAAAAATAATAAAAATTTGTTTCAACCATTTGCTATAAAAGATGATAAATTTATGTGTTTTGTGCCGTATAATGAGTCAAAGACAGAAATTTTTACTACCAATGAAGAGTGTAAGAAATATGGTCTAACTAACTGGCAAGAATTAGATTTAATCTTATTGCCGGTTGTAGGCATGGATAAAAATGGTTATAGATTAGGAAAAGGTGGTGGTTATTATGATACTACCTTAGCACAGATAAACAGCGATACACTAAAACGGCCAATTTTATGTGGAGTAGGCTATAACTGCCAAGTAATTGATACCATTTTCCCTGACAGTTGGGATATCAAACTTGATTATTTTGTATCAGAGTCAGAATTAATCAAATTTTAAAGGATTTATCACAATGGAGTTTATTGACTTAAAAAAACAATATGAATATATTAAACAAGATGTTATGAAAGAAATATCAGAAGTTCTAGACTCCGGACAATTTATTCTTGGAAATAAAGTAAATGAATTAGAAAAACAGCTATGTAATTATACTGGCAGCAAGCATTGTATTGGCGTTGCTGATGGAACAAAAGCATTATTAATTGCATTAATGGCACTAGATATTAAAAGTGGTGATGAAGTGATAGTTCCTGCTTTTACTTTTATTGCTACTGCATCAATGGCATTATTATTAGGGGCCACTCCAGTTTTTGTGGATGTTGATCCAATTAGCTATAATTTGGATGCAACTAAATTAGAGGCTGCAATCACTAAGAAAACCAAAGCTATTATTTCTGTTAGCCTCTTTGGTCAATGTGCTGATATGAATTCAATTAATTCTATTGCAGCTAAACATAATGTTACTGTAATTGAAGATGCTGCACAAAGTTTTGGTGCAACCTATAAACTTAAACATTCCTGTAATCTTTCAACAATTGCTTGTACTAGCTTTTTCCCATCAAAGCCGCTTGGATGCTATGGTGATGGTGGAGCGTGTTTTACTAATAATGATGAAATTGCAAGTATTATGCGTCAAATTAGAGTACATGGCCAGGATAGACGTTATCATCATAGTAGGCTAGGTTTAAATGGCAGACTTGATACACTGCAAGCTGCAGTTTTATTATCAAAAATGAAAGTATTTGATCAAGAAGTACAAGCGCGTGAGCAAATTGGTGCCAGATATTCTGATTTATTACATGACACTGACTGTATTACACCAAAAGTAAGTGCTGGAAATACCCATATATATGGGCAATATACAATATTAGTTGAAAATCGTGAAAACTTTGTAGAAAAATTAAAATTAGAAAATATACCTACTGCAGTACATTACCCAATACCGCTACATAAACAACCAATCCTAAGTAAATTTTACCAAGGACAAGATTTATTAAACGCAGAACGCTTGGCTCAACAAGTAGTAAGTTTACCAATGCACCCATATTTAGATATTGCTACCCAAGATAAAATAATCAAAGTAATCAAGACAATTTGCTAAATATTTGAGAAAATCTAAAAGTTGTGGATTTAATAAAATATGTAAGAATGCCAGAACCATTGACGGTTTTTGGAATAATGTATATCATATATGCGGTATTTCACATAATTTCTTACCTTAAGGATGGATATTGGGATGGGATATTTCCTGAAATAAAATATTTCATCAAAATGAGATTTAAATATATATTTATTTTTATCTTAGTAGTCATTTTTATTGTGGTATTTATTGATAAACCAATCTCAAACCTATGTAGAACTTTATATAATGTTAATGTGTATACCGTAACTGATTTTGTAAGCCATATGGGAGAAGGCTGGTTTCTGGGAGCTTCTTTATTTACACTAGCAGTAATTCTCAATTTTTTAAAACGTGATAACGATGCTATAGCTTTCCAAATTGCATTTATGACCTCAATTTTAGCTGGATTAATAAATGCAGTTTTAAAATTTGTATTTAATCGAGAAAGACCAGTTATAGGGAATGATCAGTGGCACTTCTTTCATTTCTTTCTAACTAGTGGAAAAAATCCTGATAATTTGATGTATGCATATAATAGTATGCCATCTGGTCATACTATTTCAGTCGTATCTGCGTTAACTGTATTATTTTGTTATTCACAGAATAAATTGCTACGATACTTACTTGTTTTCTTTGGTTGTTTGATTGCATATGCTAGGGTTTATACATTAAACCATTGGCCCAGCGATGTGTTTGCCTCAGCTGTAATGGGGATTTTAATAGGACGTATTAGTTATAATTTAAATAAAAAACGTTTTTCTTTAACTAATTAAGAATAGTTTAGATTGTTTAGATTGTTTAGATTGTTATTATGAATATTTTATATGTCATATGGATACAATAAACTCCTAATTAATGTTTATAAATAAAGGATAAAAGAAATACTATGACTCAATATGCAAGTTATGCAGTTAATAAAACAATGGGACGACTAATTCCAGAAAATCCACCTAAATATCGTACTGAATTTCAACGTGATAGAGATAGAATAATTCATTCAAGTGCTTTTCGCCGTCTAGAATATAAAACGCAGGTATTTATTAATCATGAGGGGGATTTATTTAGAACACGACTAACTCATAGTCTAGAAGTTTCTCAGGTTGGTAGATCTGTTGCCTGTGCATTAAATTTAAATGTTGATTTAGTTGAAGCAATATGTTTGGCACATGATCTAGGCCATACACCGTTTGGTCATGCTGGACAAGATGAATTAAATCACTGTCTAATCCAAGCTGGGTTCGATGGCTTTGAGCATAATATGCAGTCATTAAGGATAGTTGATAAATTAGAAGAAAGGTATGCAGACTTTGATGGATTAAATTTGACATTTGAAACACGTGAAGGCATTTTAAAGCATTGCAGTTTAAAGAATGCACAAAATCTCGGTGAATTAGGACAAAGGTTTCTAAACGATAAAAATCCAAGTTTAGAAGCGCAACTTTCTAATTTAGCTGATGAATTGGCATATAATTATCATGATGTTGATGATGGATTAAGAGCAAATTTAATAACTTTAGAACAATTAGAAGAAGTACCAATCATTAAGCAGCAGATACATTTAGTGAAAAGCAATTATCCGCACTTGAAAGATAGAAGATTACATAAGGAGCTAGTAAGAAGCCTAATTAACATCACCATCTACGATTTAATTGAAACTAGTAAGTATAATATAGAGAAATATAATGTAAATAGTGTACAGGATGTAAGAAATGCTCCTGTTATCATAAAGTATAGTGAAGATATGTATATTTCTCAACGTGAATTAAAGAAATTTCTACATAAAAATTTGTATAAGCATCATAGTGTAATGCAATTAAGATTTAAAGTTAATGCGGTTATTCGAGCACTTTTTGATGCATATATGAGTGATGAATTATTGCTTCCCGAACCATTTAGAAATAGAGTAAAAGAGGATGGTTTACATAGAGTTGTTGCAGATTATATTTCTGGAATGACAGATAGGTATGCTTTTCGTCAATATAATCGATTGTTTGTAGTTGAGTCTGTATAATTATCATAATACATATTTATTATAAAAGAGATTGGGGTATTTGCTATTTTACGCAATAAGATTACTGATATTCACGTCGTCTTTTGATTATGAAGATGTTCAATGATAAATATTTTTTGTTTTAATAATTAAATGGTTGCTATCCGTTTCATAGCTATTGGCTTTCAGATTTTTACGTGTCAAGTTTTAAAAGTTGGTAAAGTTTAATTAGTTTAAAATAGCATCAGTTAAAATTGTAGCAGTAAGGTTTGTATTAGATAAATTGGAATTAATTAAATTTGCTCTTGACAGATTTGCATTTGTAAGATTCGCATTTGTAAGATTAGCATTAGATAAATTAGCATCAATGAAATCTATATCGTTTAAATTCATGCTCTGCAAATTAGCTCCTTGTAAGTTTGCTTCTTCTAAACAAGCTGCAGTTAATATTGCACTAGTTAAATTTGTATTAAAAAAATTTGCTCGAATTAAATCTGTGCCAGTGAAATCTGTTTGTGATAGATTGGCTTTGGTAAAATTAGCGTCAGTTAAGTTAGATAACCAGAAGTCTGCTTTTGTTAAGTTAGATTCAGCAAAATTTACTTCTGTAAAATCTACATCAATTGCTTTTATATTAGTTAAATTTGCATGTGAAAAGTTAGCTTTAGTACATTTAGACTCCTTCAAACTTGCTGAAGTTAAGGTTGTATTTAACAAATTTGCTTTGATTAAGTTAACATTTTCTAATTTTGCACTATTTAAGTTTGCGTTAGACAAATTAGCATTTTGTAAGTTTGTTCCAGATAAGTTTGAATTAGCCAGATTCGCATTTTGTAAGTGTACATAAGAAAGATTTGTATAAGATAAATCAGCATCCCTTAGGTCTGCCATAGCTAGGTTTGCACCAGATAAATTCATATTATGTAGATCAATACTTTGCAAATTAGCCCCCTGTAGGTTTGTTTCTTGTAAGCAAGCAGCATATAATTTTGTTACAGTTAAATCTTGACCTGATAAATTTGCACGTAATAAGTTTGTACCAGTTAAGTTTGTATCTGACAATTTTGTATTCGTGAAATTAGTTTCAGTTAGATCAGAAAGCCAAAAATCTGCTCTAGTTAAATCAGCATTAGCAAAGCTTACTCCTATAAGATCTAACTTTTTGACAAATTTTGTATGAACTAATTTAGCGCCTGTAAAAACAGTTCGACTTAGCTTTGTATAATTCAAATTTACACCAGTCAAATCTGCATTAGCTAAGTTTGATTGGCTTAAATCAACATCTTTAAGAATTGCTCCAACTAAATCTGCATTAGTTAAATTTGCTTTTCTAAGAATTACTTCTGTTAAACGAGTATCTTTAAAATTTGCATTACTTAAATTTGCTCCAGTCAAGTCAGCATTAATTAGATACGCATCCCAAAAATCACATTTATGCAAATTAGCATTAATTAAGTTAGCTTCAGTTAAATTAGTACCAGCTAGATCTGCATAAGTTAAATTAGCTCCATAAAAGTTTGTATCAGATAAATAAGCATCAACCAGATAAGCTCTAGTTAGATTTGCATTTGCAAAGCATGATCCGGTTAAGTTTGAAGCCATAAAGTTTGTATAGGTAAGATTTGTCCCCGTAAAATCCGTATTCTTAATATACGACCCAGATAAATCTGCTTCAGTAAAATTTATACCAGATAAATTTAAATTAGATAAATTAGCACCACACAAATCAGTTTGACTTAAATCAATATCACAAACAAAATATTCTAAAAGGGAGTTTACTTTATCCTCAGTTTTCTTTTTTGTGTCCCAAATTTTAAATTGACAAATATTAGATAGGATCTTTGAAAATTTATCATCCAAATATATTTTTTCTTCTAACTTTTGCTTTTGATTGAATATATTATTACACTTTTGTTTTAGTATTTTAATTAAAAATTTATTTTTGCCACAACATTTTTTTAAGGATTTGCCTTGTATAAACATTTTTATAGACTTGAAACCCACAAAGCTATTTAGTAAGTTGATTGCTAATCCAAACTCTGAGAGGAGGTTATGATTAATTTGATTTGATGAAAACAAGTTGGAGTTTTTTAAGAGGGTTTCCAAGGCTTTGCTATATTTTTTATTTTCGATCATAACTATATTTTAATCCAGATTAAATCGTTTCTAACAATATTATACCAATATACATTATATAAGGTTACTATTAAAAGATAGGATTATTTTTTAATGGTGTATAGGTAAAAATGATAAAATATTGTTTTGGGTGAATTGAATTAATAAAGGTTTAATGAAAATATATTTATGTTTTTAATGAATTTAAATACTATTGGTTTTATATCGATTACTGTGTTTTTCGCTATACTTTTTGGTGTTGCCTATATATATCGACGTAAAAACCAAACTAGCAATGAATTTTTAGGTACAACTTATACCACACAAGATACAATTTTAGCAGGACATATTGGTTTAGTTGAGTTTGTTATACTCACCACCTTAGGTTCAAAGCTTGGTTTTAGTGGATTTTATTGCATTGGTATTGCCTTTATACTTGCTCAATTTTTATGGATGAGAGATTGTTCTAATACTGATCATAATACGTTTTCTTCCTTTATTAGAAAACGTGCTAACATAAATATATCAATTATAGTTGCAATATTCCAGGTTTTTGCATATTTAGCATTGATGTGTATTTCAATAAGCTTATTAGCTAAAATATTTCAATCATTGTTAGGGTGGAGTTTTGTTAATAGTGTATTAGGGATTGCTGGTTTTACATTAATATATATTTTGGTTGGTGGTTATAAAGCAATTTATCTCAATCAACGAATTAGCTATGCTATATTTTTAGTTGTGATGTGTATAACTTTAATATTTATATGGATTAATTCTAATGCATTTGGGTTAATATTAAAAAATTTACATGAGCTTGCTAGGTTACAAAATTACCCAAGTAATTATTATACAGGTTTTAACTTAAACACAAAAAATCTATATTTAATTGGTATGCTTTTCATTGGTATAAAAGGACTAAAACTTTTAAATAATCGATTTCAGCAAGAAGGAAAAGTTAAAATAAGCTTATTTAATATATTGCCCAAGTTGGTAATTATATTTATGATAGTAGTAATTGGGATAACTGCTATAGGTACAAATTCAAAAGGTACTATAATTGAAGGTAAACATATTGTTACTTATCAAGCTCAATTACCTAATGGTGAAATTGGTTATGTAGTTAAAACTATAGATAATGAATCAGGTGCTAACAATACTGTCTCTGGGATTCTTCCACCGTTGATTAATCCTAAAACAAATTTGATAAAGCCTGGTGTATATAATTATCTTTTATCTGGTGTAGTTACATTACAACATTATTTACCTCTTAATATCAAATTTTTTATTGTGCTTTCTATTATAGCGTTATTTATTGCATCATTATCACAATATATATTCTTAAGTGCTAAAGTGGTAGTTAAAGATATAGTAGAACCTCTTGAATTATTTAATAAATATGGAGACGATGGCAAATTATGGATAGCCAGGCTTACAATGTTAACTATGTTTTTTTTATCTTTGGTAATAGCATATATCCAATTATCAATTTTTGACTTAGTTAATTATTCTTATTGGTTTTTGACAATATTTATGTTACCGTTATTTATTTTACGCTTAATATTATCATTTACTCGTGATGGCTAAAAAAAATAAATTCAATCAATCATGGGTCAGTCGTCATGTAAATGATCATTATGTTAATTTAGCACAAAAAGAAGGATATCGTTCAAGGGCTGCTTATAAACTACTTGAAATTGACGATAAAGACCATATATTAAAAGATGTAGCTTGTGTTGTTGATTTAGGTTGTGCTCCTGGAAGTTGGTCGCAAGTAGTAGTCCAAAAAATAATGCACAAAAATAAGAATGGTGTTGTGATTGGAGTGGATTTATTAGAAATAGATCATATTTCTAATATGAATTTTATTCAAGGTGACTTTACACAAGAGGATGTTTATAATAAACTGATTGAAACTTTAAATGGTAGGATTGTTGATTTGATCATATCTGATATAGCTCCAAATTTAAGTGGTATTCGTGGAGTAGATCAGGCCAAGATGGCGTATTTAGTAGAGTTGGTATTTGATTTTGCTGTAAATTATTTAAGAGATGGAGGAAATGCTTTAATAAAAGTATTTCAAGGTGGAGAGTTTGAAAACTTAATAAAAATGGCACGTAATATTTTTACAGATGTTCAGATAAAGAAACCGCTTGCTTCACGTAGTGAAAGTAAAGAAATGTATCTTTTATGTAAGAATAAACGTTTAATTAATAAATGATTTTAAAATGTAAATATTAAAAATTTTAAGGAATAAACAATAAATGCGAAATGGAAATATCTTTAAAAGTTTAATTATTTGGGTAATTATTGGTGTTGGTTTAATGGTTGTATTTAATAAATTCAACGATACAACACAATCCAAAAATGTTATAGCGTATTCGCAATTCATTACAGATGTCGAAAACGATCAAGTGAAAAGTGTTGTGATTGAAGGAGGACAGAGTAGATGGATTAGGGGAGATCGCAAAGATGGGAGTAAATTTTCTACATATGCTCCATCAGATCCACAATTAGTTGATGATTTAATAAAACATAAAGTTGTATTTAGTGCAACACCACAAGAAAATTCACTGTTATTTAATCTGTTTGTATCATGGTTCCCGATGCTATTATTAATTGGGGTATGGATCTATTTTATGCGTGGTGCTGGTGGTGGAGCTGGTGGTAGAGGTGGTATTGGTGGAGTATTTAGCTTTGGTAAAAGTAGAGCTAGAGTTATTAACGCTAAAGAAAATTTGATAAGATTTTCAGATGTCGCTGGTTGTGAAGAATCTAAACAAGAAGTAAAAGAAATAGTAGATTACTTAAAAAATCCTTTAAAGTACCAAAATCTAGGTGGTAGAGTACCTAAAGGAGTATTATTGTCTGGCTCTCCGGGTACTGGTAAAACTTTATTAGCTAAGGCAATAGCTGGAGAAGCTAATGTACCTTTTTTTAGTATATCTGGATCTGATTTTGTTGAAATGTTTGTTGGTGTGGGTGCCTCAAGAGTTCGTGATTTATTTGAACAGGCAAAACGTAATGCACCGTCTATAATCTTTATTGATGAGATTGATGCCGTTGGTCGCCAACGTGGTGCTGGTGTTGGTGGCGGAAATGATGAACGTGAGCAAACACTAAATCAGATGTTAGTTGAAATGGATGGTTTTGACACTAATACAACAGTTATTATTATTGCTGCAACAAATAGACCAGATGTTTTAGATCCAGCTTTAATGCGTCCAGGTCGTTTTGATAGGCAAGTTGTGGTACCATTACCTGATATTATGGGACGTGAACAAATTCTTGCAGTTCATATGAGAAAAGTCCCGGTGGCTGCTGATGTAGACGGAAAAATAGTAGCACGTGGAACTCCTGGTTTTTCAGGGGCTGATTTAGCCAACTTGGTTAATGAAGCTGCATTATTTGCAGCAAGAAGAGACAAAAACCTTGTTACAATGCAAGATTTTGAAGATGCAAAAGATAAAATAATTATGGGTGCTGAACGTAAAACTATGGTTATGAATGAAGCAGAAAGAAGAAATACTGCATATCATGAATCTGGACATGCAGTTATTGCTAGATTATTGCCAGGTACTGATCCAGTACACAAAGTTACTATCATACCACGGGGTCGAGCACTTGGGGTTACTATGCAATTACCAGAAGAAGATCGTTATTCCTATACTAAAGATTTTTTAATGAATCAAATTGCAATTTTGTTTGGTGGACGTGTGGCTGAAGAATTATTTATGAAGCAAATGACTACCGGTGCAAGTAATGATTTTGAACGTGCTACTGATTTAGCCAGAAAAATGGTTACTCGTTATGGTATGACAGAAGAATTAGGGCCAGTAATTTATGGTGAAAATGATACTGAAGTATTCTTGGGTAGAAGCGTAACTACTCATAAAAATGTTTCAGAATCAACTTTGCAAAAAATTGATGATACTATACGCTTTATACTAGAGACACAATATAAATTAGTTAAAAAATTATTAATGGAAAATAGCAATAAAGTTGATATTATGGCAAAGTTATTGTTAGAGAAAGAAACTATAGATGCTAATGATATTGATGCTATTATGGCTAGTGTTGCTATAGCATGATTATGAAAAAATATTTCGGTACAGATGGCATTCGTGGTGCTGTAGGAGAATTTCCTATTACCCCAGAATTTGCATTAAGATTAGGTTATGCATTTGGTAGAGTTTTAAGTAAAAAATGTGAAAAGCCTGCTGTAATAATTGGTAAGGATACTAGACTATCTGGATATTTATTTGAATCCAGTTTAGAGGCTGGTTTTTCCTATGCTGGAGTAGATGTCTATATGGCAGGTCCTATACCCACACCTGCAATCGCATATTTAACCCGCGCCCTTCATTTATCTGCTGGAGTTGTAATTAGTGCATCACATAATCCATATACAGACAATGGAATAAAATTCTTTTCAGAAAAAGGTGCCAAGCTTCCTGATGAAATTGAATTAGAAATCGAAGCTTTACTTAGTAAAGATATGGTGATAGCTGATGAATTAGGTAAAGTTACTCGATTAGATGATGCAAAAGGCAGATATATTGAATTTTGTAAGAACACTTTTCCCTCAGATATTGACCTTAAAGGTTTAAAAATCGCTTTAGACTGCGCTAATGGTGCTACATATCAAGTTGCACCAAGTGTATTTAAAGAACTTGGTGCAGAAGTTATTAAAATTGCCTGTGATCCTAATGGCACAAATATAAATCATCAATGTGGTTCTACTTATGAAAATAACATTAGTCTTGCTGTTCTTGAGTCTAAAGCTGATATTGGAATAGCATTTGATGGCGATGGAGATAGAGTTATTTTTGTTGATAATAGTGGCAATGTTTATAATGGGGATAAACTGATTTATATTATCTTGCAGTCTTATTTAGCTTACGGGAAAAAAATTAGTGGCTTGGTGGGAACAGTGATGACTAACTTAGCTATGGAGCATGCTTTAGAAAAAAAAGGATTTGCTTTGGTGCGAGCTAAAGTTGGCGATAGATATGTGGAAAGTGAAATGCAAAAGCGAGGATGGATTATTGGTGGAGAAGCTTCTGGTCATATTTTATGTTTAGATAAACATACAACGGGAGATGGAATAGTATCATCATTACAAGTTCTAACTGCTTTGATTAAATTAAATAAATCATTAAATGATTTGATTGATTGGGAAGACTATCCTCAAACATTGGTAAATATTAGATTGGACAAAAATAATCATACAGGATGGGAAGAGCGGTCAAAATCTGTTATCGAAGAAGCTTTAAATGAATTAGGAAATGATGGTAGAGTCATTGTTAGAGCGAGTGGCACAGAGCCTTTGATTCGAGTTATGGTAGAAGCACAATCTAAAAATTTAGCAACAAATTGGGCTAATAAGATTGCAAAAAGCATTAGTATATAGAGAATATGGTAGTGGTAATACTTAATTATTTGATCGAGTTTTTTAGTACGTATGGATACTGGGCAGTATTTTTTGTTTTAGTTCTGTGTGGATTGGGAATTCCTGTCCCTGAGGACATTACATTAATTGCTGGTGGTGTTATTTGTGCATTATCTAAAGGTACAATCCATCGTTTGCATCCTGAGATTATGGCTCTTATTGCTCTAGTCGGGGTTTTAGTTGGTGATGGTACTATGTTTTTTATGGGGCGAAGGTTAGGCCCTAAGGTAACTAGAGTATGGGGAATAAAGCATATTATTACTGAGAAAGTATATGGCCAAATTCAACAAAAAGTCACAAAATATGGCGATAAAGTGTTATTTATTGCTAGATTTCTACCTGGTTTAAGAGCACCTATATACATTATGTCTGGAGTAAGCCATAGTGTTTCATACTTTAAATTTTTATTAATGGACGGTGCTGCTGCGATAATTAGTGTGCCGATATTAGTATATTTAGGCTATTTTTTTGCTGATGATTTAGACAATATTTTAGAGTATGTCAAACATAGTGAAACTCTAATTGTAATTGGTGTTTTATTAGTTGTTGCAATTATTATAATATATAATTTACGTAAAAAGGAGAAATAATTAATAGTATTAATTATTTTTTGTATCTTACTCAATCTATAAATAACTCTATAGAGTTCTCTGCATTCTTAATACCTGACAAAAAGTAAGTAGATCTTTAAAAATTTAACATTATAACAAAGAGTTGACGTAAACTTACGGTGTAAAAAAAACAATAACTCACTGTAGGAGCAATTATTATGCAAGCACGTCAACTCACCGCAATTATATCATTGTTAAGAAGCTGTGATTTCAAAAGTTCAAAACTATTGGCACAGGTAGTACTAATTATTATCAGTATTGGCCATATTGGTCTATATAAAATAGCATGTAAAATTAACAGTAAAGCCACAAAACACGATAGTA
>JBKDHQ010000186.1:0-7675 GCA_046336365.1 Neisseriaceae bacterium | reverse complement strand
CAGGAGATTATCCGAATCTATCATTTGATCTAGGGCATAATTTAAAAACGACATCTCAACCTCTGCAAAAACACAATATATTCATATATATCAATATGTTATTATACCACATATTCGCTCTTAATGTGCAGAGGTTTCACTAATGTTAGTATCACTAACTTTAGTATCAAACAAGAATACACCACTACTAAAAAAAGCTAATAACTCATCACGATATCTAGCTTCAATAGCTTGGTTACTTTCTACAGGTTGTAGTTCCACTGTCTTTGGTTCTATTATTTCATTTTCCATGTCTAATCCTGGTCTAATAATTGTTTCTGTAATAGCTCAAATGTTAAATGCTCATTCTTAAACTGACAATTAATTATTGCCATAATCTTTACCGATTTATTATGTAACGTTTCAATCTGATATCCTTCAGTTTCTAATGTTTGATATAGTTCCATTGCTAATACACTAGTAATAGTTTTTAAGCCAATGAATTTTTTTAGCTTTTCTTGAGCTGATTTTAAAGATATACGCTTACCTTCACTATGCTCTAGACAATTATCCACAAATGCTTTAACTACATTTCTATAACTACTGATACTATTTTCTTCGAGCTTATCCCATAATATTTGCGGTATTTTAAAACTACCATCTGTATCTAGATATTTATAATAATAATCAGCACAGTTAGCCAAGAAACTATTAAATTCAATATGTAATTGTTCTTTCCAATCACCTTTGTTTCCATCAAGATGTTGTCTATCAAGATAGTTATACCAATAGTCAAAACGCTGTTTGCATAATTCAGTATCTAAGCGTAAATAAAGCATACGACTAGTTTCATGTAACTTATTAATTCTGACAAATGGTGATACATTACTAACTGCTATTACTTTATTAAATACTTTGATGGTTTTAGCTTGTTTAAATTTACCTTGAACATGAACATAATCATTGCCAGTTATTTGTAATATTTCTGGACGGGATAATAATGCTCGTTCTTTAGTATCCGATATAATCGATAAGCGAGCCTGATCTAATCCATCAAAGCCATATTTATGAAAGTTAAATCTCCCAGCTATGGTTCTAACTAAATGTTCACCATAACGTTTTAGTTCATCAGCAATCACATTAACCACTGTAGACTTTCCACTTAAGCCTACTCCTTGTAACCATAATATCTGTCTACCAAAATTATCTGCTTTAAAGATACTATAGACAAATGCCATAAATAACTCACGTTCAACTTCTAGATTAAACTGGAGTAAAAAATTATCCCATGCCGGGGTTGGATTATTCTTATTCAACTGCCTAATCTGTTCTAATGGAATATAACTAAAACAATATTCATGGGTTGAATTACTGATTGATACAATATTAGCTACATTAATATGAAAGCTCTTACTTCTAATTAAATCCTGTAAATACTTTTTAGCAACTTTCTCAGGCATATGGGCTATATTCTGATTATTAGCAACATACAGCATATAGTTATATAATTTCTGTAAATGACGCTCTTCAACGGTTGAAGTTAGATATTTAAGCTCATTAGTACCAACACACGTGTTGACACTTGTTTTAACATAGATATCTAATCCATGTTCTTTACTTATTACTACAAAATCATATCCAGCTAATTTATCTCGTCCTGCTGTAATTAATTGCTTATTATATTTATCTATATCTCCATCAAACTCTTCATTAATGTATCTATTCAGTAATTCTACTTCACGATTAGTTAAGTAGCTTTTTAATACTTCATAAACAGGTTTATTATCTAATAATATATTTTTACCATTATGGACTAACATATTGCCAATTTGATAAATACTCTTAATCTGATTATAGATTGACATAATCTACCCCAGAATTATCTGTCCCAGAAGTATCTGTTCCAGGATTATTAATATCATCATAATTCCATTTATGTGATTGATAATGAGTAATGGTATTAGCAAAATTACGCATATTTTCTAAATTTTCTGCTTTAAAACAATTTAATTCACCAAATAAGGCTAAGTCTAATCCTCGTAATACTGATCTTCTTGCTAAGATTTCCTGTAAATCAACAATTATTTGATTAACTATATTTTCACTAAGATTAAGAATATAATCCAAGGTTAATATATCAGTAAAATAAGCAAAAAACCGATATTTACAGCGCAACTTGGTATAGTTTTTATAACTAATACCTAACTTTTTATAAATAGCTTGATGCTTCATAGTTATTAACTTTAAAATTATTGTTTATTGCATTGTAAGTTTCAGATTCATTAATAACTTGGCTTGCAAACATGCAGTCACTTAACCGTTTAATTGACCTTGAATGAAACTCTGCATCCAATTCAGTTGCTATAAAGTTCCTATCATTTAATATACAAGCATGGGCAACTACACCACTACCTGAGAATGTATCCAATACAATGCTGTTTGGATGTGAATATAATTGTATTAGTCGTTCAATTAATTGGAATGGTTTTTCTGATGGATGTGTCCATTTAATATTAGCTTTGTTATAACGGAGTATGCTTTTCGGATATTTTTTATTATTGAGTTTTTTATATTCAAAGCCACCATTTTTGCCGTATAAAGTTAAGCCACGGTTTTTCTTAATATCAGTTCTAGATACTAGCACTTCATGATTATAGACATTACGTGGTAGATTGCTTTTGTTACTCCCACGCACAAACTGTTTACTAAAATATAAAACAAATTCATGATTTAATAATGGTCTAATATTAGCATCTAATGTTCCAGTAATTTTATTTACTTTATCCCAGATTAATTCATACCTAAAATATTTCCAGCCCATATTTACCATTCTATAGGTAAACTTACCGCTACTAAAAACTAATATCGGAGCTGTTGGTTTGGCAACACGTATAATTTCAGCAAACCACTTATTTAGATCAAGAGTTTTAGCAGCTAAGACATCATACTCAAATTTGGTAGAGAGGTAGGGTGGATCAGTTAATACTAAATCAATACTATTATCAGGTATTTTTGCTAAAACATCAAAACAGTTAGCATGGTGAATTTTATTAATTAGATATTGCATTTTTACTCCGCTACCTTTATAACATCGTTTCTACACAATTTACTAACTACAACTGTTACTCCACCACCTAACTTAGATTCACCATAATTAACCTGCAGTGATTTCACTTGTTTATCATCATGATAGGCAACTCCAATTAAGCTATCTAAAATGCACTTGAGTCCATTATCCAAATCAATTATCTGTTTATATGTTGAACCATCTTTTTTTTGCTTCGGGTGTATGATTATGCTTAATGTAACGTCATGAGATGTAGGCTTAATTCTCAAATTAGTTAACTTTACTCTTTGCTTATATATACGTCCAGCTTTGGATAACAGTGTGATATTTTTAAGTCTACGGTAATAAATGTTATTACTTACTGGATATGCCATTTCGATTATCATACCATTCTCCCTGACATTAAATCATGTAGATTGGATTTAATGATACTAGCTAAGGTTTCTAAACCAAATTGACAATGTATATCATTTGCATCCTGACCTGGGGTAAAGCCAACAGTAAAACCTCTAACTTTACTTTTATTAGCTGCATTATCCTGATCTTTAATGTGAACCATAGCTTTTCTACCAAATTTACTAATGATTGCATCATATACTGAATCAATATTTGTTGCAGCCATGCAGCACAAT
Source organism: Neisseriaceae bacterium (assembly GCA_046336365.1). Taxonomy (GTDB): domain Bacteria; phylum Pseudomonadota; class Gammaproteobacteria; order Burkholderiales; family UBA11063; genus Aquella. The sequence continues at coordinate 3,997 of JBKDHQ010000186.1, read as the reverse complement.
ATCCCATAATTTACTGCATCAAGTTCTTCATTCAGCGCCTGATAGATACTTGAACCTGTAGCATATCCTTCACATAAAAAAATAACATCCAAATCTTTAATTGATAGACTATCAGGTTTAATCGGATAAAATGCACCTTTAAGAATTGATCCAGCTTTGAATTTTTTATTACCAGCCACATCTATTTGTTGATAACCAACCAGATTATTATTGCAATCATACATTGGAATAATGAGACGCTTATATTCATCAATTTTGAAATCCATTTGTGTGAATGCCTGTTTAGATTCCAAATAGGGATGAGTAAAAACAATATCTCCAGGTAGACCAATTTGATTAAATGCTTTATTAATTGTCTGCATTTTTAGTGCCTTTTCTCGTGCTTCACTTTCTTTACGTTGAGTATTCAATTTAGCGAAATACTCTGCCCTTTGTTGATTATTCCTACTTTGGGGGAACTTTTTTGCCGACCAATATGATTGCTCACCGGTTGCCCAATTTTTAAAAAAACAAACCTCTCCATTGTAAAAATAGCGTCCATTTTTTTTATTTGGTTTATCTCGGGTTGCAGTTGCAATCCATTTATTCAATTTTAAACTACCCTTAATAATTAAACCAAATTCTTCTAAAGCATAAATTAATCCAGTCATTTTTTATTACCTGTGAAAGTAAAATTCGAGTAATCTTCAAACTCTAGAGGGTTAAGCATACTAAACCCATACATATCTAATTTAACAAAGTAAAAGTTTTCTTGAATTCGTGAATAACGATCTTTTCTAACAATTATTTCAGTAGTCATTTCCACCAAATTAGGGATATTATCCTTAACAAATAGTCGTTCTAAGTTTTCCTTAAGATAGCGATAAATTAAGATTACTTTTGTTGCCTTTTGAGTTAAGGCTACACCGCCTTGAATATCATTCAGGTTTGGGCGGTAATTACGCTTGCTGTCTTTCACTAATTGCTCAGTTACAAATACTGCACATTTGTATTTCTCATTAAATCCTGCCAATGCTTTAGCATAATGACGGGTAACCATAGGAATATCAAAACTCTTAGTATTATCTAACAATGCACTAAATAAATCTAAAAACAAAGCTTGTGGCTTATATGCTTGAACCATATTAACTATCTGGTCAAACTTAATCTCTGTTGCTGTGGTTATGATTAAACGAGGTGTTCCATTTTTATCAAATGCACCAAAATCACGATTAAAATCAAAACCTAAATTTTCAATTCTCTGCTGCATAACATGTCCTGCATTTTCAGTGTTAATGAAAACTACAACACTACCAGCTTTAGCCATGCTACATACCATATACAACGCCACAGTTGATTTACAACTACCAGAACTACCAGCAATTACCGTAAAATCATCTAAACCAATAGCTCTTTTTTCATCAAAAATATTAATTCCAGTATTAAATGGGGTATAGCTAACTTTGCTATACGCTTCATATTGCTTCAGATTCATTATTTCCATTATCTACTCTTTTTTAAACGTTCTTGTTTAACCTCTTCGGGTAAATGGTCAAACCAAAATGGATCTAGGTCAGTACGAGCATCTTCACTTACAACAATGCCATTAATATAGCCAGAGCCATTGCCTTTACGATCTATATAACCATTAATAGGTAATCCTTCAGCATAATAAAAACCATCTTGAGGATTTAGTGACATAGGTGGGCGATACCGATCATTTTGTTTACTCGGATGAGATTTTGTGATTTCAAGTATGTTCTCGTAACACTTGCCTGTTTTATCACTACCAGCAATAGTTGAATCCAAAATATAGTCAATTCCAGCAAACTCCATTGATGATGCCAGCCGTTTTAATTGCTTTAAAATGGTAGTACTGTTATTAATCAGTTTCTTATGTTGCTTCTTTCTTAAGTGAATCCAAGAAATAAATTTATTAATTTGTTCCTCACTTAACTCAATATCCTGTTCAATAATGCTATCTGTTACTAAATCTTCCAAATTAAAATCTAAATTTTCAACTTCAATCTCATTATTAGCTTTTTTATTTTTAGAGAAAGTGCTATTTAGGTTCATTGTAGATTGGTTAATAGTAGTTTGGTTCATAGTAGGCTGGTTCTTTTGGGTCGGATTTTGGACCGTTTCCGCTCGGATTTTAGACCCATTCCACTCGGATTTTGTTTCATTTCCACTCGGATTGGAATCGGAGTGGGTATCTAAATCCGAGTGGATTTTAGGTTTAATCCGAGTGGGATTTACATCAAATCCGTGTGGGTTATCATCTAAATCCGAGTGCGCTTGCTGTTCATTAGAAATTGGTTCTGGATCAGAATTATAATTTTTTGAATTGCTACTAATTAGTTCATAATACTTTTTATTAAAAGCAACATAAGTAAATGTCCCATGTGGCGTTTTATCTATATATAAATCAATTATTCCTTTTTCTTTTAGCTTCTTTACATGTTCACCAACTTGCATAGTATTGGGAATTTCTAAATATGGATACTCGCTTATAAAAGCTTTATATTTGAACCAGAAATAGCTTTTACCATTAATTACTTCATGTATGGTTTTACTACCGCCTGCAACAAAACCAATAAACTCTAATAATTTTCGTTCTCTTTCATTGATTTTGAACTCAATTAGCTTGGTTTGTAGAAAACCATCAATAACATAACGCACAGTTATACCTCCAAATCTTCAACTACTTCAGCTAACAATAATTCATACTCGGAATTATTTGGTATCGAATTAATAATCCTTTGCTTTTCTTGTTCATAAAATATGTAATCTGAATTGCAGTTATTATTACAATTACTCATATTAGTTATAATCATGTTAGTTTCATTAACTCCTTTAAACTTATTGTAAAGTAACACACACGCACTTTTACGCACAAAGTTTGCCTTTTCTATACCTATTATGTTATAATTATGACTTGAGGTTACAAGTAATTTAAAATTACCGCAAGAACACTGACACACACCTACGCACAGCCAATAACTGCAAGTGATATAAGCCAAAATTTGCTACATGGTATTATATCATTTATAGCCTAAACGGTATAATATTTTTTTAATTAAAGGTATATCTTTATGCATGATGATATTATTAAGGAAGTTCGCAAAAAGAATTTACGCAAAATAATAGACGAACAATTTAAAGGCTCAACATGTGCCTTTGCCAAATATGTAAAACGTCCACCAGGATTTTTCTACGATGTATTTACAGATAAGCGACCATTAGGTGAACGAATAATGCGCTCTATAGAGTCAGACCTTGGTTTAAACCTATATGAGCTAGACCGCTCTGATGATGGAGATTTTGAAGAGAGAAAAGTAGAGCTAATTAATGTATATTCAACAATATTATCTCTGGGTAAAGAGATACCTGATGAAGAAAGTATCGAGTACATTCCAATAAGCACCACCTTAATAAGTAAAAATGCTTGGAGCAAAGAGCAACTATGCTTCTTTATTTTAAAAGATGATAGCATGCAGCCAGCATTAAATAATGAGTCTAAAGTACTTATTAATACAGCACAACAGGAGATTATTAATAATAAAATCTATGCCATACAAAAAGGTAGTCAAATATTTATTAAAAGATTATATAACACATTTGATGAAAAGCAAATTATAGCTAAATCTGATAACCATCTATATCCAGAGCTAAATATTGACTTAACTAATGAAGCTAATTTTAAAATAATTGGGATGGCAGTTTTAAAATTTGAAGAGTTATTGTAAAATATTTTTCTTATTAGTACATATATTTATTCACACTGAAACTCCCAAATTGGTAGTTTGCATTAAAAAGAGATAAGTATAGTGAATCAAATATTCAGAGTGTAGTATAAATTTTCTGGAGGGTTTAGCCTAAAAATATATGATACCCCTGTATTTTTGGCACAATATTAATAATAATTGTCCCAGATTATGCCCAGAAATGCTTGTTATTACTATAAATCTATAATAATATCATATACTTACTCACTATTGAATGGTATTTATAAACC
>JBKDHQ010000185.1:0-700 GCA_046336365.1 Neisseriaceae bacterium | reverse complement strand
TAAACACTTACCCTTTTCTATATTTTCACTACTGCCGCGCTTCGCTTGCCTCCTCAAAAAAATAAACAAAATAAATTTTATTTATTTTTTCGAGGTATGTTTTACCTCAAATTCCTGTTGCTTTTCATTTTTGAATTTGCGCATAATCAGGTTTTTATAATTCACTATTACACTGTTAATAGTGAATAAGCTATTGTTATAATGCAATATTTTATAGAATCATGATCTTTAGTACCCACAGCGAAAATGAAATCTGGAAAATTATTGGCCCATTACTATAGTATTCTAAAAATCAATATTGAGCCAGTTAGCATTGCAAGTGCAAATCGGTAAACTACGTTTATTAATGATGATTTGGGATTTTTTAACAAAGTACTGTATATCATTTTGTTATAATATATCTTACACTTATCTCATCTTTTGCTTAAAATTTCTTCTGCCCTAAAAATAATTCACAATAATTTATTATTATTTCAAGATATGATTGTGTAATTAGCTCGAACTGTTAATAAGCGGTTAAAACGAAGTATTAAGCTGTGGAAAATTTTAATTATCCAAAGCCTTACTACCTGACAAAATATAATTAGATCATTAAAAATTTAACATTAAAACATAGAGTTGGCTTATACTTACGGTGACAAAACCTTTTAACTCACTGTAGGAGCCAATATGCAAGCAAGCCAACTCAAAGATATTGTAT
>JBKDHQ010000184.1:0-6971 GCA_046336365.1 Neisseriaceae bacterium | reverse complement strand
ACTGGTTCACTTAATCTAAAATAACGTTTAATAATAACTAATGAGTTTTCTGAACCATAAAAATATTATGTATAACAGTCTGACTTAATTAGTAAATTTTCCTTAGCGTGTATTTACGCACCATTCTGCTTGCTACCCTTTTAGTTAAATACTTTTCAAAAATACTTATAATTTGAATTTGATGACTCTGCTTATTATTAATATTTTTTAAATCGTTTAATATTAAAGATAATGCATAACATAATATTTTTATAGAACCAAGATCTTTTTGCTTAGTATCTATGATACCTTCAATAATTTTCTGAAGATTTAAGCCATGCAGAGCACTTTCACTTTCAATCCCAATGTTATGCAGGAAGCTGCTGTTATTAAATAGCCATTGGCTAATAAAAATAATTTTATATTTTGCCCAAAAACCTGCAATTTCTTCAACAAGACCACTTCCATTTGGTAATCTTGCTTCATTTTCTTTTAAATTTGGGACTAAAGACATACTTGCCCCAGCTCCTAATATCAATAAAGTTTTATAATTCACCCCAATACTTCCATTTCTAAATATAGCTCTAAATCAAACATAATAAGCTAATTTATATAAAGAGCTAATATAATATATTAAGAGGGTATTATATAAAAATATTAACTAATAGTCAATAATTCATTAATATCAGTTGTATACCTCGGTGATAAATTATCTTGCCTCATATTCCAACTAGTGTTAAGCTTACTTGCAGCTAAGTCAATTGCTGTTTTACCAAACTTTCGCTTGATTAATTCCAGTGTGCCAATGATTGGATCTTTTCTTATATTTATAGTATCAAATAGATCGATATACTCATGTTCACTAGTTATTAGATCAGATAACATAATTCCACTTTTTTTATAAGTTAGACCTGGCACATAAAGTTCTTTTAATGAATCCTCTAGATAATGAGCTAAGTATCGGAAACTATCTACTGCTTGAGGTAATATTATTCTTTTTGAATGCCAATAACAGTCATCTTTAAATCGGTTAGTATTTATAAATACAGTTAGTTGTCTGGTATATAAACCCTGCTTTCTTAATTTCTTACTTGCTTGTTCTACATGATGTGTCAATGAGCTTAGTAATGCATCGTAACTTTTAATCCCTGCCCCAAAACTTCTAGAAGAAACGATTCTTTGTTGTAGTTCGTGATAATCCTCTAGTGCTATACAAGGTATGCCATTTAGTTCATTTATTATCTTTTCTATGTTAATATTAAACATATTTCTTAAATGCTTAGGATTAGCATTTTTAAGATCAAATATAGTCTTAATGCCCATTAATTTCAGCTTGTAGCTAATCTTTCGGCCAATGCCCCATACTTCATCAATTGGCGTTAATTGCATAGCTTTATCCACCCTAGTCTTCCCTAGGTCATCAAGATTACATACTCCATCAAATCCCCTATATTTCTTAGCTAAGTAATTAGCAAACTTAGCTAACACTTTTGTTTCAGCAATACCTATACCCACAGGTAAGCCCACCCATTTTTTTATTGTTGCTTTGATTTTTTGGCCGTGTAATGTTAGACTAGTAATCCCAGTTAAGTCTAAAAATGATTCGTCAATCGAATATATTTCTTGCCGAATGGCAAATTCTCTAAGTATAGACATAGTACGATTTGATAAATCGGCATATAAAGTATAATTAGAAGAGAAGGTCTGTATGTTATGCTTTTTAACTATATTTTTTATCTCAAAATATGGAATACCCATTTTTATACCAGTAATTGCTTTAGCTTCATTAGATCTAGATATAATACATCCATCATTATTACTTAAAACTATTACAGGCTTATTATTTAATGACGGTTTAAATACACGTTCACAGGAAACATAAAAATTATTAACATCAACTAGAGCGAGCATAAGAACATTACTTTAAATATTAACCTCTAGTTTTATGAATAATATAGCTAACAACTCCCCATATATCTAATTCTTGGCCATCCTTAAATATGATCTCAGAAAAAGCTGAGTTTGCTGGTATTAACTTTACTATGTTATCTTTATTATATAGAGTTTTAACAGTAAATTCACCATCAACAACAGCAATAACTATATCATTATGGTGTGCCTCAAGTGATCTATCTACTACAAGAATATCTCCATCAGAGATATTAGCATCAATCATAGAGTTACCTTTAACTCTAACATAAAATGTTGCATCAGGTTGAGTTACGACTATATCGTTGATATCTATTCGCATTTCCTCATATCCTTCAGCGGGAGACGGGAAGCCAGCTTCAACTTGTGATTGGACTAAAGGTAGAGGTATTTTCTTGTCAGTTACCGAAAAAATTTGGAGTTTCATTTTTAATAAACTTTATTGAGCAGATATTAACATTATTGTATAGTAGTTTTTTAATATGATGTTATAAATTTGGGTAGCTTTTTTGGACTTAGTCAAACTCTAGAAAATAGACCAACGCTAAGGTAAATTACTAAAATTAACTGCAACATCTTTAAGATTTTTTTTGGGGTATTAAATCTAGCTCTTCAATAACTTGCTGCCAGCAACTTTCAGGTAGTTGTTCTATCTCTTGGCACATTATTTCTCTAAAATGTGTATTAACATTATTTCTAACAGCTATATCATTAATCTGGAATGGATGAACCATCCTTAACTCCCCTTTATTATTGAGAGTGTAATAAGCAAGTAACCTATCTACTATGATTTGTGCATCATAAATCTCAAAATCAGATTTATTAGGTTTGCCCCAGTAATCCTTATAAATAGCAACTCTTTTCATGTTTTATTACTCCTATGAATAGCTATAATAATTATTGCTTTAAGTGCAATTGTTCAATAACTTGTTGCCAGCAATATTCAGGAAGGTTATCGATTGCTTGACACATAAATTCTTTAAATTTGATATTAATATTATTTCTGACAGCAATATCATTAATTTGATATGGATGTATCATTGTTACTTTGTTGTTTTTATTGATAGCATAGTATGAAAGTGATTTACTTATTAAGATATGTGCGTCATAAGCCTCGAAATCAGATTTATTAGGTTCTGATCTAATCCACCACGGAGCTTCAAATATAGCGATTCTTTTCATTTACTTCCTTTAGAAAAACTTCTTAATTAATAAAAGCTCATCATGCAATAGACAAGTGCAGCAGTCTAAAATAACATTATTACTAAGCTCTTTTATAGTACTAGCTTCGAAAATTTTTAATAAATTATCACAGTAAGTTTTAAATTTTTTAAAAGAAATTATCTTGTATTGATTAGCAATAAATTGATAGATTTCTCCATGAGATAGGCTAAGATTAATACAGAGTAGTATAGCTTTTTCTATCTCATGGAGATTTCGGGGTGGTTTGTTAATAATGCTACTTTTATTAATTATTTTGAACTGATCTTGAATGGTTAATACAGCAACAGGATTGTTGTTATTTTTTTCGTATACAGGTTGTTTAATACAATTAAACAGGGTGAACTCAGTTGATCCAGTTTGCATTACATAAATATACTTTATGTTTTTTTTATTGTGAATTACTACATTATTGAGTTTTTCAAGAGTTTCATTTTTAGAAATCTTGTTAGAATTTGAGTATATTACTTTATTATTGCCTAAACTTTGCATAGCTTCAGAGATATATAAAATATCACCATGTTTACTTACTAGAGAGGCTATAATAGATGGATTATTATAAACTAGACTAATTGAGCGGTATTGCTGAGTAAATGTGTTCATTATTTAATTTTCCTTAAAGCATTGTAAATTAAAGACACTGTTTACTTAGCGTATATAAATATTTTTGTACTATTTTTATATGCTAAAATATATATTACTTTATAGTAGATTGAAATTGTAATATATTGGTAAAAATTTCTCTCCCCTATTTTAGGGGAAGCAGAAAATTAAACAAATATTTCCATGGAGTATTTTATGATTGAAGTACGCATCTTAAATAGTGCAGATGAAATTGAGAGTGCGTGCGCGCTCCTATATAAAGAGTATATTGAAGTTGGTAGATGGCAATTTTCAGATAATAATCCTTCTGAATTAAAGGTTATAACAAGAGATAATAAAAAGCTTCTTGTTGATCGTATTACTCCGCATGCTATTTGGTTTGGTGCTTTTGATATGGGTAACTTAATTGGTTGTATCCGCTTATTTAAATCTAAAAATAATATGATGTTCGAGATAGAAGAGTACCCTACAGCAAAAGGAATTGTAGAGCAGTATATAGAGGTTAATAAACCTAATATTTATGAAGGGTCTAGAGCATGTGTTTCTTCTGAATATAAAGGCAAAGGCGTTCTACTTAAATTATACTTAAACATATTGGAATATGTTGAAAGAGCGCAAGCGGCTATATTTGGTTCAGCCTCAAATGAGTATATTAAGTCAGTCTTAAAACGAATCGAGTGGCCTTGTAAAAAAGAAGATGCTTTTAAATTTGAGGAAACAGATTCTGCTCCAGTTAATTTTTATCTAGCTGATTATAAAAGCGGTGAAGTTACCAAAACTATTGAAAATATACACTTATTAGAAAGAAGACGAAATAGAAATTCTGTGAATGTTTTGGATGCTCTTAATATTGTAGCTCCAATATTTCCTGCACCGATATATTGGCATGATATAAAAGGTGTTGTTTTAGGCATGAACTCTTTATGTTTAAAGGCTATGGGTAAAGAGATAGATGAAGTATTGGGTAAGACTCCTTATGACTTTTATCCCAAAAAAATAGCTGATTATATATGGCAACATAGTGAACGAGTAATTAAAAGTGGTGAGGTATCATCGCAAGAAGAATATGCTTATGATGATAAAGGTGAGCCTATAGGTACTTATCTAGCGATAAAATCACCATTATATGATGAAGGTGGTAATGTTATCGGTATAGTTGGAACCTCAGTTGATATTACAGCTCAGAAAGAAGCCGAGAGATTAAAGTTGCAAAATGCCATGAATGAAGAAAAATTAGCATCACAAGAAATATTTAAAAACTGTATTAATAAAATGGTGAATATGTTACATAGTGTTCAAATAGAATTAACCAATGTAAATGGGATTAGTGTAAGTACCACTTCTGAAGATGGTTATATTACTCTCACCAAACGTGAACAAGATATATTATATCTATTGTCTCTTAATAAATCTCCAAAAGAAATTGCAAATATACTTAGTAATAGAGAAAATAAAAATATACAATCAGATACAATAAGAAGCATGATTAGCAAACAGTTGTATACTAAGTTTGGAGTATATAATGTAAACCAACTTATAGAAAAAGCTCGTATTTTAAACCTAATACCTTTTATCCCAGACAATTTTTTAGATAGAGATAGTCTTTCTAATAAACCTAAGTTTTCTAGTATAAGTTTAGAAGATTAGTAAAAAATAGAGATTTTTAATTTTTTATTTATGCGACAATGACAATAAATATTTTAAAGACATACTTAATTTAAATGTGTAAAGGTGAGATTCCTCCACCCCAATAAATGTTGTTCTATTAAATAATTTTTTTATACATTATTCTTATAAAAATTTTAAACTCTTCAATATCGTAAAATTCATGAATATAACCACTAACATTGACATAAAAATGTGAATCTAAGCAATTTATATAAAACTCTTGTTCTAAATCTAATTCACATGCATCCACTCCAATTTCCCTACAAGCTTTATCGAAAGCTAGTTCATATAAAACATATATGTATGTATTTATTAGAGGATTAGAGTAATATTCACCACAATCAGCTATGTATTCATGGACTTCTTCAAAGCTAATACTCCAATTATCTAACTCCTTCAGAAAGAACTCTGTATCAGAATAACCACAATTTAAAAACGTACTTAAAACATAATTTACTGTTAAATTTCCTTTTTCCATTTCTTCTTCCTTTCAGCCACTATCTAGTGTATAATAGCGATGTGCTGTTACTGGGCATAACAGTACATATACTCATGAGTAGAAAACGGCTAGAGTCTTTAATTACCTCTAATTTTCCTCTAGCCGAACTTAAAATATTCTCTGGGTCTGCCACCCCTGATCACGCAGTCATCTTCGAGTTATCAAGTTGTTAAAGATCTATTTAATGTAGCCGAAGCAACGTCTCGGCGGTGTTTATTGGCAATTATTTATTAAGTGCTACCGCTTAAACTTTCCCATTATTAAAAAAATATATTTTTCCCCTGCTGAACATGACGTCCTAATTTCACAGCCATAGGGAGAATGTCAAGGGCGACTTGCAGAAAAGTTTTTTAATTTTTTTATGAAAGAAAAAAATTTAAAAAGTTTTATGTGATTAGAAAAATAGGAGTTTGCGACATATTTTTCTTATCATCGTGCACTTAACCCTTGACAGGCTCACAAGGCTGTGTTTCTCTCGGTAAATATTCAGCAGGGAAAAAATATCGTGGCGCAGCCACTAAGCTAGGGGGCGTTGCGGGGGAAAGCCGCTGGAATGGGTGGCGGAAAACTCAGCACGAAATGCTGAGGTTGTAGACAGGGAAAAGATACCTTTCCCTTCATAAAAGATAAAATACTAAAATGAAGATATCCTATATCTGTATCTAACTACTATTTCAAAAATTTATTATTAATTGATATGCTGGGAAATACTTTTATTATCATGCCCAGCAAAATCGTAGACTAAAAGTGTAGCATGTTGTAAAGCGGTATATCTTGCTTCATCTAAATTAGGTAATGTAAGAGTAGATTTCGAACAAAAATTATGATCACAGAATTCAAGCCTATATTTATATACTTGTTTATGTTTTATTCTTGTTATTTTATAATAACAGGTAGAGAAGAAAACATTAGACTGTAGTGTTAAATCATCTATGAAACTTCTGCAATATAGGTTATAATCTTCTAATTACAAAAATATACTAAATTTTCTAAGCTAAAATTTTTTAAAATCTGATTTTTTGTTAAATTTAAGTAAATTTTCATAAAGTATACTAGCCCAATCCCTATTATT
>JBKDHQ010000183.1:0-503 GCA_046336365.1 Neisseriaceae bacterium | reverse complement strand
GGAAACCCAATAAAACAAGGCTCTACGCTGTATAATATAATGTTAAATTTTTAAAGATCTAAAAAAATGTCAGGTATTAAGAACCTTTTGTATATTATGTTCTCCTTTATGATACAAGAGATGCAACCACTTTTTTTATAGTTACAAATGTTATATATTATAAAAATAAGCTTTAATTATCTTCGGTTTCATCGTAATAAATATTCATATGTGGTTTCTTAGTCCATGGATCAGGTTGTTTTTCTGGATCTGGTGCAGGTACACCAGTTATCTCTTCCACTTCTTTTAAGGTGTTTCTATGCTCCTGATCTAAATCATTATTCTCTATTGTTCTATTATTAGCATATTTATGTATTATAGTTTTGGTAGGTAGATTCATGACTCTTATGTCCTTATAAATTATTTCTATTTAAAGTATTTCATTGCCATGAACCCCCTGCAGAACTGTACGTGCGAATTTCCCGCATACAGCTCCCAGAAATAACATTCACAACATTGCTATT
>JBKDHQ010000182.1:0-511 GCA_046336365.1 Neisseriaceae bacterium | reverse complement strand
TTGGCAATGCTGCTTTGTGTAAAATTATTTGCAATTTGCAAGCAAATGTAGTATCTTTGAGCCTGGGTAAGATGTTTAGCCATATATATTCCTCATTAAGTTTGGTTTCTTAACGAGATTATAAACTAAACACTTACCCTCTGTCCCTGATAATTCTTTATCTCTGCATTATTCTGCCGCGCTTCGCTTGCCTGCCCAAAAAAATAAACAAAACAAGTTTTATGTATTTTTTTGACCTATTTTTTAGTTGCATTTCATTTTTGAATTTGCGTCCCGTGCATTTATCATGAAATCAGGCAAGCCATGGTTTCTAAAGAAATATAAGCTTCTTTTATGAATATGTGCAGTACTAAAAATTAGAACATATTGATAAATTGAAACTTCTGCAATATAGGTTATAATCTTCTAATTACAAAAATATACTAAATTTTCTAAGCTAAAATTTTTTAAAATCTGATTTTTTGTTAAATTTAAGTAAATTTTCATAAAGTATACTAGCCCAATCCCTATT
>JBKDHQ010000181.1:0-34292 GCA_046336365.1 Neisseriaceae bacterium | reverse complement strand
GGAGATTATCCGAATCTATCATTTGATCTAGGGCATAATTTAAAAACGACATCTCAACCTCTGCAAAAACACAATATATTCATATATATCAATATGTTATTATACCACATATTCGCTCTTAATGTGCAGAGGTTTCAAATTTAATGTAATTTTTAAGAAATTGAGAGAATAAATTTACAATATTAGAAATGGATTACCCTGATTAGAAATACTATCTAATGGATCAATACAATCTTGTGGACATATTAATTTTAGTGCGTAATAGAATTTTACCGGATAAATTAATTCATTATAGAGTTGGTTTAATTTAGTGAAAATATTGCAATTCCAACTATAAAATTTATGTCTCCAAATAAAAGTTGAAAAAGGTAAGTCTAAAGTAGATGGTACTTCTATTGATTTTGCTAAATGAATTTAAAATAAAGGCTAATTCTAGAGTTTTAAATTTTTTCATTGCCAGTTAGGCCTGGATATGCGGTAAAATCCAAGATGCAATTCAAAAAATGGAGATTTTTACAAATTTACAAAATATAAATAAAAATTTGACAAGCAAACTCATTATGGTTCTTAGTGTTATACTAAACAGCTTAGTTCAAATAAATTTAATTTAAAGAGGTATAAGATGACTAGAAAAGCATTAATTATGATTGACTACATCAATGATATTATCCATCCACAAGGCAAAATAGCAAGCTGCGCACAGATGTTAAGAGAAATGAAGATTGTCGAAAAATGTAATAGTGCCTTACATATGGCACGTAAACATAATTATCTAATTATTTGGATAAAAGTCGGATTTAGCAGTGCCTACCATGAACTTAGTGATAATTCTCCAATTTTTAAATCCAGCAAAACACTTCAGGCATTGATACAACATACGTGGGGTACTGAATTGATTGAAGGCTTAAATTATGAAAATAGTGAATTAGTTATCTTTAAAAACCGGATCAACCCATTTTATGCAACTAACCTTGAACTAATTTTACGTACTAATCAAGTAGAGCAAATATATTTAGCTGGCGTAGCAACTGAGTGGGCAGTTGAAGCTGCAGCTCGTGATGCACATGATAAAGATTTTATTGTATCGGTTATTGAGGATTTATGTGCAAGTCATAACACTGAGGCGCATAATTCAAGTATTAAGACTATGAGCAGAATTGCTAAAATTATTAATAGTCAGGAACTATGTCAAAACAACCCTTGATCAACTATCGCGGAATATTTGAGGCAATTGATTGTCCAGAATCTTTTGATGTTATATAATTAAGCACAACTTCTTGTGCGTGTTCTGCATATCGTACTAGTTCATCCGTTGTTGCTGTGATTTGGTCTGACTTCATGCGGTTTACTAATACTGCTGCAACCATTGCAACTGGGATATTAGCACGATTACAAAATGCAGCTAAGCCTGTTGATTCCATCTCAATATTTAGTATATCCATAGTTTTGAGCTTATCAAAGTATTTTTGTTTATCGTCATGAGTATAATTAGGTTTAATTGCGCCATCAAAACGTACTTGACTTAAATAAAAATCATCTGCTGCAATAGAATTTCCAATTAAAATATTATACGTAGCATTTTCTGGTTGGGCAGCTATAATTCTCAGATTTAGTTGTGTATTCATAATTGTAGGGTAGATAATATCTTTACCTAATGCTGAGATTTTGTATCCAGGAATCAGTGTTGGCATATAAGCTTCTTTGGTTAAAACCACACTACCAGGCTTAATACCAATACCTCCAGATGTACCAATTCTAATATATTCTAAATCCCTATTACCAGCCAGATATAATACTTTTGATAAATTATGTAAAAGAGTTAAAAGGGAAGTATTACCCATTCCATGAGAAACAGATAAAACATTTTTGATACGATAAATAACGAATTTGCTGCTATTAATTAAATTAATAGGCTTAAAAAATATTGGGTCCACTCCTAGTAATTTATAGGCTAATTTTTGTGCAAGCAATTCAGCTCTAAATTGACTACCTTGCATTAATACATATTTGATATTAGCAAATTTATCTAAATTTTCTTTGTTTAGAGTTAAATTAAAATTATATAAGTATGAATTTAATGAATCATTCTCATTAAATAATTTATTTTTAATCATTTTGATCATTATAGCTTAGAATAAATCTTGCATATAGATGTGCTGCATTCCTAATTATTGTATTTTGTTCTACTATATCAATTAGAACCTTATCACAAATAAACCTATCATTTATAATTGCACTAACAATACTTCCACGAATTTCAAGCTGATTGCAAAATCCAGCAAATGCTAATGACTCCATATTTAAAGATTTCACACCAATATCTTTACAATTATTAAGGTAGGCATCATGTTCTTCTTTAGTATAATTTAATTCTAAGAATCCATCTAAGCGTGCTTGTTCGTCATAGAAATCATAAGCACCAATGCTACTACCATTTAATATAATATAATCAGTGTAATTAACCCCATAATTATAGATAGCATTATTTAATTCAGTATCCAAATGGGTAGGGTAATAATATTCTATACCACACTCAACTGAGGTAAATTTATCCTCAAATTTACTATTTAAAATTTTATCATTGAGAACTAAGGAGCCAATTGGACAATTTAATCCATCTGCTGCACTTAAATAGATGAAGATTGGATCATATATTTTGGCATGCACAAATAATTTAGTTATTTCATTTAAGCAAATCAATGTTGATGGCATGCCAATGCCTGCTGATATAATAATGGCCTTACCAACTTTATAAAAATGGAAGCGTTCAGTTTTATAAAGTGGAGTACAAGAAAAATCATTTTCTTCTATATTATAAAACTCTTTTGCAAATGTATTAGATATAATCATTGCATCTTCGTTTGTTTGAGTAATTACTGCAAATTTTACATCCCTATATAACTCTTCCAGATGCAAAGTATTATCTATACCTAGATGGTATAGATAATCAACAGGTAAATTTAAAAACTCATGGTTCAATTTGTCAAAATTCATGATTTTTTGATGATATAAAGTAACACTAAAATGCTTATTATAATAGTTACAATCTAAATAGATTACTATTTAAATTGTTTTGCTAAATATAGCCAAGTATCAATAACCGTATCTGGATTTAAAGATATAGTTTCAATTCCTTCATCAATTAACCATTTAGCAAAATCAGGATGATCTGAAGGACCTTGCCCACATATGCCAACATACTTTCCTTGTTTTCTACATGCTTGAATTGATAAGTGTAGCATAGCTTTGACTGCTTCATTTCTTTCATCAAATGATGCAGCAATTGCACCGTTTGAGTCACGGTCAATGCCAAGAGTTAATTGTGTCATATCATTTGATCCAATTGAAAATCCATCAAAATATTCAAGAAAAGCATCAGCAAGTATTGCATTTGAAGGAATTTCGCACATCATATATACTAACAAACCATTTTGTCCACGTTCTAGTCCATTTTCTTCTAATAGTTGAATCACAGAAGAAGCTTCTTTTGTCGTACGAATAAATGGAATCATGATTGTTACATTATTCAATCCCATCATGTTACGTACTTTGTTTATAGCCATGCATTCTAATTCAAAGCATTCACGAAAACTTGGAGCAATATAACGCGAAGCTCCTCTAAATCCCATCATTGGATTTTCTTCAATTGGCTCATATAATTTACCGCCAATAAGGTTAGAGTATTCATTTGATTTAAAGTCAGATAATCGAACAATAACTTTTTTAGGATAAAATGCTGCAGCAATGGTTGCTATTCCTTCTGCTAGTTTATCTACATAGAAATTAACCGGACTGCTATATCCTGAAATCTTATCTTTAATAATGTCTTTTAATTGTGATGGAATAGTATCAAATTCAAGCAGTGCTTTAGGATGAATGCCAATTTGCCGATTGATGATAAACTCTAAACGTGCTAAACCTACTCCAAAGTTTGGAATTGAACTAAAATTAAACGCTAATTCTGGATTTCCTACGTTCATCATAATTTGAATTGGTAATTGAGGCATATTGCCTGTATCAAGTTCTTGAATATCAATGCCAAGTTTGTCGCTATATACATAGCCAGAATCACCTTCACAACATGATACTGTCACATTCATACCATCTTTTAAGACACTTGTAGCATTCTCACATCCTACAATTGCAGGAATTCCAAGTTCACGTGCAATAATTGCTGCGTGACATGTTCTACCACCGCGATTAGTTACAATTGCGCCAGCTCTTTTCATAACTGGTTCCCAATCTGGGTCTGTCATATCTGTAACAAGAATATCACCCGGTTCAACTTTACTCATTTGACTAATATCATCTACGACCCTCACCATACCAGCAGCAGCTTTTTGCCCAATTGCACGGCCTGACACTAATATTTCACCATTTTCCTTTATTTTATATCGGATCTGCTTATTAAGTTTGTTTTCTTGAGATTTTACTGTTTCAGGTCTTGCTTGTAAAATATAAATTTTATTATCTGTACCATCTAAACCCCATTCTATGTCCATTGCTTTACCATAGTGATTTTCAATTATCACTGCAAATTTCCCTAATTCTTGAATTTGTTCATCAGTAATGGAAAATTGTTTTCTTTGATCTTCGTGTACATTAATTGTATGTACAGATTTATTTGCTGAAGACTCTTGAGTAAATTCCATTTTTATCATTTTGCTACCCATATTTTTACGTATAATAGGAAGCTTTCCATTGGCTAATGCTGGCTTATACACATAAAATTCGTCGGGATTTACCATCCCTTGGACTACACATTCACCTAATCCATAGCTTGAAGTTATAAATACTACTTTATCAAACCCAGATTCTGTATCTATAGTAAACATAACTCCAGCACTACCAATATCAGATCTAACCATTTTTTGAATACCTACAGATAACTGTATTTGAGAATGATCAAACCCTTTGTGTACACGATAAGCAATAGCACGATCATTATATAATGATGCAAATACTTGTTTTATAGCAGTTTTAACATTTTCAATACCACGGATATTTAAGAAAGTATCTTGTTGGCCAGCAAAAGATGCATCAGGCAAATCTTCCGCAGTTGCAGAAGAACGTACTGCAACCGATATGTCATCTCCGTATTTTCTTAACATTTCAGCATAAGCTTTTTCTACTTCAGTTTCAAGTTCTTTTTGAAAAGGGGTTTCTATAACCCAATGTTGAATTTGTCGCGCCACTTTAGCTAAAATTATTACATTATCTACATCTAAATCATTTAATATTTGGTCAATTTTTGCTTTTAAGCCATTTTGTTCTAAGAATATTTTATATGCAGTTGCTGTTGTTGCAAATCCACCTGGTACTCTAATATTTTGATTATGAAGATTAGAAATCATCTCGCCCAAAGAAGCATTTTTACCCCCAACTTGACTAATATCGCTCATGCGCAGATTATCAAACCAAATTATATTTTGCATATACTGTAACCCTATAAAAATAAGTATGACTTTTTACGGCCTCATTATACCATAATATGACTTATATCAGATTAGTTTACAATAATTTTAAAGGGATATAACTTATTTTATTGGAATACGGGCACTTTTAGCTATCTAATCTTCATACTTATAGCGATACACTGCACAAAATTATGCTTTTAGATTTATCTTAAATGATATAATTCGTGAATATATATAAATAGTTTATATATAAATTAGGTAGGCTTATATTGAAAATATACTATAAATCAATGAATTAAGAACAAAATAGCCTAGTCTAAAATTTTGTAAAGGCATCATTTATTAACTGTTAGGTTATATATTGAGGATAATATGAATAAATTAGCTGAGCATGCTGATAAAAATGAGTTGATTACAGCAAGGATGCTTACAACAAAAGCAGAGATTAATGATGCTTGTGCTCTTTTATATGAAATTTACATCAAGTATATGCAGTGGGAGTTTGATAATGATAACCCATCGAATTTACATATAGAACACAAAAAAAGAAGAAACATTCTTGTAGATCGTTTTACTGATAAGGCTGTATGGTTTGGTACTTTTTCTAAAAATAAACTTATTGGATGTGCTAGATTATGTTATGTAGATGAAGATAATAAATTTGAAGTTGAATCCTATCCTAGTAGTAAAGTGGTGTATCAATATTTGCCACAAGACAGAGGCGATTGTGTAGAAATGAACCGAATAGCGTTAGATACAAAATATAAGAATAAAATACTTATAACGCATTATCTATTTAAGTGTGTATTTGAATATTGTCAACAAAACCATCTTTCAGTTATTGCGTTTTCAGACAATTATTTGATTAATATCTTATTTAAACGAATAGATTTTCGATTAATAATAGAATCTGCTTTTAAATATGAAATTAAAGATTTGGCCCCAGTAAATTTTTATTTTGCAAATTATATAAACGGTGATATTACAAAAATTGTTAATAATATTGGTTTATTAAAATTACCATATTATCCTAATATACATAATTTTCTTGATACATTAGATTTAGTTGCTCAAATCTTACCTACTCCTGTTTATTGGCAGGATCAGAACGGAAAAGTCTTAGGAGCAAATGAAAGTTGTCTTAAACGTATGGGAACTACATCAGATAAAATTATTGGTCATACTCCATATTATTTCTATCCTATGGAAATAGCTGAACATATATTGAACCACAATGATAAAATTATAAGAACAGGTGAAGTACTTGCACAAGAAGAAACAGCAAATAATTTCACAACAGGGGAATTAATCCATGCGCTAGCAATTAAATCTCCATTATATGATGAAGGTGGTACAATTATAGGTATTATAGGGGTTTCAATAGATATTACCGCACAAAAAGAAAAAGAACGTTTAGAACGTGAAAATCTTGCTCATATTGTTCAAGCGAATGAGAACCAAAAGTCGAGAAATATTATTGAGCAAATAGTACATGAAATTGAATTCACACTAAGTAATTTGGAGGATACCTCTCATAAAATTCAGGAAGTATTACCAGAACATGAAAAATCTGATATGCAACAAATAATATCAAATATTAACTGTATTACAACTAATATATTAAATAAATTTGATACTAGTAGTGATAATTATTTTAATAAGCATAAAAATGAGCAAAATATCTAACAGAAATATACCTAAAGATAATAAGATTTCTATAGTAACAAGAGTACTTAGTTCAAAAGATGAAATAGAAAATGCATGTGCTCTTTTATATGACACTTATATCAAGAATACGAAATATAAAATTATTCCTAATAATCCATCAGGTCTTAAGATTGAAATTAGAAATACCCGAAAAATTCTGGTTGATAATTTTACTGATTCGTCAATTTGGTTTGGTGCTTTTGATGGAAATATGCTTATTGGTTGTGCTAGAATATATAAACCTGAAGAGCGTGAAAAATTTGAATTTGAATATTATAATGATAATGCAATAGTAAGCGAGTATTTATCACAAATAAAACCTCCATACGTTGAAATGAGTAAAATAGTAATTAGTTCAAAATACAAAAATAAGCTAATTATTATTACTCATATACTATTAGCAGTTTTTAATTACTGTAAAGAGAATGGGGAATCAATTCTTACTTTTTTAAATAATCATTATTTAAAGTTACTATTTAACCATCTTAAGTTTTCTCTAATTTTAGAACATGCTTTTAAGTATGATGTGTGGGATGCTTCTTTAGTTAGTTTTTATTTTGCAAATTATAAGAATGGAGAAGTAAGTAACATAATTAATAAACTTGATTTATTAAAGAATAAGTCAAAGTATATAAATGTCGATATAAGTGAAACATTAGGGATTGTTGCACCAATGTTGCCAATACTCATCTATTGGTATGATAAAAAAGGAACTCTTTTAGGAGCAAATGAACATTATCTTAAGAATACTATAATAGATGGTGATAATATTATTGGGACCAATCCGTATAATTTTTATCCTGAAGATGTAGCAAAATATATATTAGAATCAAATGAGACTGTAATGAGAACAGGCGAGGTTTTGTCTCAGGAAACTGCAATTAATGATAATACAGGTGAGTATAAAGTTTTTCTTACTACAAAATCACCCCTATATGATAATTATGGCAATGTAATTGGTGTTATAGGTAGCGCAATTAATATTACTGACCAGAAAGAAAAAGAGCGGCTAGAGTTAGAAAATTATGCATACATAATCAAAGAAAAGGAAAATGAAAAGTTTCGTAGGTTTATTAAACAAATGGCTCATGATATACAATTATCAATAACTAAATTGGAAAATATTATAAATAATTGTTGGGAAAAATTGTCCTCACAAGAACAGTCTTCAATAAAAGTTATAATATCAAAACTTATACATCTTACAGAGCAACTTCTAAGCCAATATAATACTAACATTGATTACTACTTAGACACAAAATTAACATTAAAAGATCAATTCTCTAAGTATCTAAGTTAAATTTGCTAATTATATACTAGCTATCTTTAAAATCAAAACATGAGGTATAATCTGTAATGGTTTTATTTAAATATAAACTTTAGACATATCATTTAATTTCTTAGGCTTTATTTTACTAGCATTACCTGACGTGCCAAATGCATTATATCGATCTATACAAATTTCTTTAGCTGCATTTTTTGAGGATTTTAAATATTGGCGTGGATCAAAATGATCTTTATGTTCTGCAAAATATTTACGAATAGCTCCGGTCATTGCAAGTCTAATGTCGGTGTCTATATTTATTTTACGAACTCCATGTTTAATCGCGATTTGAATTTCTTCCACTGGAACGCCATAGGTTTCTTTTATCTCGCCACCAAATTGGCGAATAACTTCTAACCATTTTTGAGGAACTGAACTAGAACCATGCATAACTAAGTGAGTGTTTGGAATTGCTTGATGAATTTTTTTTACTTGTTCAATTGCTAATATATCACCAGTTGGCTTACGAGAAAATTTATAAGCACCATGCGAAGTACCTATAGCAATTGCTAATGCATCAATTTTAGTTTGTTCTACAAAATCTTTTGCTTGATTTGGGTCGGTTAAAAGTTGATCTTTAGATAAAATACCGTCAAAGCCATGGCCATCTTCTTTATCTCCTTGTCCTGTTTCTAATGAACCCAAACACCCAAGCTCTCCTTCAACTGACACTCCAACAGCATGAGCTAAGTTAACAACATTTCTAGTTACATCAACATTATATTCATAACTACTTGGTGTTTTTGCATCAGCTAAGAGGGAACCATCCATCATTACTGACGAGAAGCCTAATTGAATTGCCTGAATACATACACTAGGTGATGCACCATGATCTTGATGCATTACAACTGGAATATGCGGATATTCTTCTATTGCTCCTAAAATTAGATGACTTAAAAATGACTCTCCTGCATATTTTCTAGCGCCGGCTGATGCTTGTAAGATAACTGGTGCATCACATTCATGTGCTGCTTCCATTATTGCCTGAACTTGTTCGAGATTATTAACATTAAAAGCAGGAATACCATATGAGTGCTCTGCTGCATGATCTAATAACTGACGTAATGAAACTAAAGCCATAAAACTTTTACCTTATAAATAATTCTTTCAATTAAAACCAGTGGAATCCTTTTCCTATCATGCCGCCTAGAGCTACCACTACTCCAACACCTGTCCAAATAATAAATTTTAAAGTATCATATTTTATACCAATAATTTCTTTACGGATAATCTCAATTTCTTTTTTTAAAGATAAGTCAACTTCTCTGATTTCTTTACGTACCATTTCAATTTCTTTTTGTAGATTAAGTTCAGCTTCTTTAATTTGTTTACGGACAACTTCAATTTCTTTTTGTATCCGTAATTCAGTTTCTTTAATATCACTTTTGGAAGCAATATCTTTAGTTTTAACTTCAGTTCTAATATCAATTACAGCATTCTCAATATCTTCTTCTATTTTCTTTACCTGGTATTCAGATAATTCTTCAGATGCTCCTAGTGCTTTTGATTGTTTGACATATTCCAATGTATCTAAATATTTGACATTAGCTGCCATAATAGTGCCTTTATAAACAAACTCATACATGCATCATTTTAACATAAATTAAATATAACTGCTTACATTTTAATTTTTTTAAAGGCTTCTGCCAGCGCGTTTTGTGAAGGGGGGTGTTCCTTATTTTTTATATTATTAGGCTGATTAATTTTGTTTAGCTCTTTCATTGTAAGAGAAATTCTTCTACGCTCTTTATCTATACTGAGTATTCTAACTTTGACGATTTGACCAGTTTTTATAACAGTACTTGGATCTTTAATAAATTTATCAGTGATTTCAGATACATGTACTAACCCATCTTGATGTACTCCAATATCAACAAATGCTCCAAAATTAGTTACATTTGTAATTACACCCTCTAATTCCATGTCAACATATAAATCATCAATAGAGTGTACCTCATCATTAAATTGTGCTGTTATAAATTCTCCTCGTGGATCACGACTTGGTTTTTCTAACTCATTCAAAACATCTATGACAGTTGGTAAACCAAATGTGTTATCGATAAAATCATTTGGGTTCAACTTACTAATAATTTTAGTATTGTTGATTAAGCTTGTAATATCAATTTCAATTTTTTTGCTGATGTTATCAATTAGTGCATAAGATTCTGGGTGCACAGCAGACTCATCAAGTTTATTGGTGCCATTGTAAATTCGTAAAAATCCAGCACACTGTTCAAAAGCCTTCTCACCAAGGCGCGATACATTTTTTAACTCTTCACGATTTTTAAATTTTCCATTTTGATTTCGATAATTGATAATATTGTTTGCAGTGATTGTGTTTAACCCAGAAATTCTAGCAAGTAGGGGAACAGATGCTGTGTTTACATCAACTCCTACAAGGTTTACACAATCTTCTATTACATTATTGAGTGATGTTAATAAATTTATCTGATTAACATCATGTTGATATTGACCAACCCCAATAGATTTAGGATCAATTTTTACTAATTCTGCTAAAGGGTCTTGTAAACGCCTACCTATAGACACTGCACCTCTTATAGTAACGTCTAAATCTGGTAACTCTTTTGATGCATATTCTGAAGCAGAATATATTGATGCACCTGCTTCAGATACCATAACTTTAGTAACTTTAACTTCAGGATGTTGATTCAGCATATCTATAATTAACTTTTCTGTTTCGCGTGATGCTGTGCCATTACCAATTGCAATTAGTTCAATATTATGTTTCTTAATCAAATTGATTAAAGTAAGTATAGAATTTCTATACTCATTACGTGGTTGAAATGGATATATTGTTGTTGTATCAATAACTTGCCCCAAAGAATTCATAACAGCCACTTTAACTCCAGTTCTGATACCAGGATCTAAACCTATAGTTGGTTTAGTTCCAGCTGGTGGCTGCAATAATAAATTTTTGAGATTTGTTGAAAATACTTTAATAGCTTCTAAATCAGCATTTTCTTTAACAACATTTAACAATTCATTTTCTATACTTGGAAAAATTTTTGCTTTAAAGCATAATCTAACACAATCAAGTAACCATTTGCTTGACTGGCTAGCTAATTTAATCTTAAATTCATCTATAATTATATTTTCGTACTTGCTAAAACTATCACGTGGTAATATTTCTTGTTCTGGATATGTAAGTGATAACGATAGTAACTTTTCATTATGACCACGAAATAGAGCTAAAGCACGATGTGATGGTATATTTTTAATTAATTCTGAATAATTGAAATAATCTTTAAATTTAATTCCATCATTTTCCTTACCTTCATACACTTTAGCCGTTAGTATTCCTTCATCCCATAATTTTTCTCGTAATTGACCTAATATATGAGCATTTTCTGCAAATATTTCCATAATAATGTATCTTGCACCTTCAAGTGCAGATTTTGTATCTGGTATATTTTTGGAGATATCTATATACTTGGTAGCCTCTTGTTCAATATCTAAATCTTGAATATTTAATATATCTAAGGCCAGTGGCTCTAGACCTGATTCCTTAGCAATTTGAGCACGAGTTCTCCGTTTTGGTTTATAAGGAAGATAAATATCTTCCAAAGCCGTTTTACTATCAACTGTTAAAATTTCATTTTCAAGTTCAGGACTCAATTTTCCTTGTTCTCTTATTGAATTTAATATAGTTTCACGTCTAGCATCAAGCTCACGAACATAAGTTAATTTTTCAAACAATTCACGCAATTGTGTATCGGTTAGCCCACCAGTTACTTCTTTTCTATAGCGTGAAATAAATGGTATGGTTGCACCTTCATCCAATAATTTTATAGTATTTTTAATCTGTTTTTGAGTTAGACTCAAGATTCTTGCTAATCGGATATCAATATCTTCTAACATAAATTATAGTATCCCTTTTAAATAATTAGATAGAGAATTTTATCATATTAGATTACACTGCAAATGCTTTTAATATTTTTTATTTTAGGAAATTATATTAAAATTAGAAAGTTATTATCAAATGGGTTGAGAATGGTATCTGCAATTAATACACAAGTGCGATCACAAATTTGTTAGGTAGTTTTATCGATTTGTTATCACTATGTTAAAATCTGCACTTAAAGATTACTAATTTAATTAAAAATAATGGGGTATTGTGTGAGTGGAAATCAAAGTAAAATAAGAAATTTTTCGATTATAGCCCATATAGATCATGGCAAATCAACATTGGCGGATAGATTTATTGAATTTTGTGGTGGTTTAGATAAGCGCGAGATGAATTCTCAAGTATTAGATTCAATGGATATAGAAAAAGAGCGTGGAATTACTATTAAAGCGCAAACTGCAGCATTAAGTTATAAGGCTTTAGACGGAGAGGTTTATAATCTTAATTTGATTGATACGCCAGGTCATGTCGATTTTTCGTATGAAGTATCGCGCTCCTTGTCTGCTTGTGAAGGAGCCTTACTTGTGGTTGATGCATCGCAAGGAGTAGAGGCACAAACTGTTGCTAACTGTTATACTGCAATTGAACTTGGTGTAGAGGTATTACCGGTTTTAAATAAAATAGATTTGCCTTCTGCTGAACCAGATAGAGTTTGTCAAGAAATTGAAGATATAATTGGGCTTGAAGCAATTGATGCGATTCACTGCTCTGCAAAAAACGGGCAGGGCATACAAGATGTATTAGAACTTATAGTTAATAAAATACCGGTCCCAAAAGGTAATCCAGATCACCCGCTTAAAGCGTTAATTATTGACTCATGGTTTGATAATTATGTTGGAGTCGTGATGTTAGTGAGGATAGTAGATGGAAAACTAAAACCTAAAGATAAAATTAAATTTATGAGTAATAAAGACGTTTTTCTGTGCGAAGAAGTTGGCGTTTTTACTCCCAAACCTATTCAAAAATTTGAACTTAATACTGGTGAAGTGGGATTTGTAATTGCTGGAATTAAAGAATTACATTCGGCAAAAGTGGGGGATACAATTACTTTAGATAATAATCCAGCAAATGAAAGTCTGCCGGGTTTCAAAGAAATACAGCCTAAGGTCTTTGCCGGTTTATATCCAATTGAATCACATGATTACGAGGCTTTACGTGATTCATTAGAAAAATTAAAATTAAATGATGCATCACTTCATTTTGAGCCAGAAGTTTCACAAGCTTTGGGATTTGGTTTTCGCTGTGGCTTTCTTGGGCTTTTACATATGGAAATCGTTCAAGAACGTTTAGAACGTGAGTTTGATATGGATTTAATTACAACCGCACCAACGGTTATTTATCAGGTTTTGTGTAAAGATGGCGAGCTAATCGAAATAGAAAATCCTTCTAAATTGCCAGATCAAAGTAAAATCGATGAAATACGAGAACCAATTATATCGGCAAATATTCTGGTGCCAAATGACTATCTAGGTAATGTTATGACTTTATGTAATCAAAAACGTGGAGTGCAAACTAATATGCAATACATGGGGCGTCAGATTATGTTGAGTTATGATATGCCACTTAATGAAGTTGTTCTTGATTTTTTTGATAAATTGAAGTCTGTATCTCGTGGATATGCTTCTTTTGACTATGCTTTTAAAGAGTTTCAGCCTTCAGAATTAGTAAAACTAGACATCCTAGTAAATGGTGAAAAAGTTGATGCGCTATCTTTAATTGTTCATAGATCTAATTCAGTTTTTCGTGGGCGTGAGTTAGCCGCAAAGCTACGTGAATTAATTCCGCGGCAAATGTTTGATATTGCTGTACAAGCTGCAATTGGTGCGCATATTATCGCTCGTGAAACTATCAAAGCACTACGTAAAAATGTTTTAGCCAAATGTTATGGTGGTGATATTACAAGAAAGAAAAAGTTACTTGAAAAGCAAAAAGCCGGGAAAAAGCGTATGAAACAAGTTGGCAATGTGGAAATTCCCCAAACTGCTTTTTTAGCAATTCTGCAGGTAGATTAGTCATACATAAAAAATTTGTTGATAACGAAGTAAATGTTATTTTATACATGATTTTGTATAAATATTGGGCTAGGAAGCTTAATGATTTTTTAAAAAATATTATTATTACTTACCTGCTTTTTGTTATCTATAGATAATTCATAAGTTTTCATTTTATAAAATACTTTTATCTAGGTTTATTCAAAGTGTTTAATTTTGATAATGGTACGGGATATATCAGTCCTTTAAAAAGGTCACTTGATCAAATTCAAGAATTAGAAGGGGGAAAACCCTCGTGTAAGAAGTTGCGTTTTGAAGTTTCGTTAAATTCACTTATTAAAAAACTTGGTAATACTTTAAATTCAGAATATCAAACAAAAGCAAATTCATTTATTACTTTATTTAACATATTATGGATATGTTGTACTGAACAAAATGTTGAAATAAAGTTAGATAAGCTACTAGAGTTTTTTAAGTGTATATCAGATTTGTTTACGAAAGTGGATATTGAATTTCTTATTGAATTATTTACATGTCAAGAAGAAAAAATTTATTTTGGTAAAACAGGGTGCCAATATGATGTTGTTGAAAAAAAATTATCTGAAGCATTTTTAGCAGAATCAAATTTTTTACTTAGCATAGATAAGCCACAAATTAATAAAAATTTAAGTTCTTTAACTAAAACTCTTGAAGGTGCGCTTATTGATATTGATCCTAAAGAGATTAGCAATTATTTATTTATAATTAGCAATTGTTCAAATTACCTACAAAGATCAAACTATTGGAAAAAAATATTTCATAATGAATTGAATAACTTCATGCATTCTAATAATTTGAGCCTTGAAGGATGCGACTTTTCTGATTTAGATTTATCAAATCTCAACTTCTCAAACCTCAATCTAACTCAAATTAATCTGGAAAATGCTATTCTAATTGGAACAAAATTTTGTTGTACTAAGTTAATAAATGCAAACTTATCTTTAGCAAATGCAAGTAAAGCAGATTTTACTAATGCTGATATGACTGGTGCAACTTTAGGTATAGAACTTATTAATATAGATAAGCAACGTCTTAATTGTATCTGTATGAATGAAACAGACTTTAGAGGAACAAACTTAACAAATGTAAAGTGGTGGGGGATAAACTTTTCTGGAGCTATTACTGATGATAAAACTCAATTTAATTTTGGTAAAGAGCAAATTATTATACACAATCGGCCAAATTATATAATTAATGGGTATGATAATATTTTGGATTTTCATGTTATTTCTATAGATTCACATAACAATAATGATACAAGTAATAGATTAATGCTCCTAATTCTGGAACATTTTTTTAACCAGAAAATATATATAAATACTGATAAATTATTACTTGTTTTAACAAAAAAATCATGTTATATGGAAGATCCAAAAATTAGGGAAATATATTTGAATTTTATATTGTTAGCAATGATTAATTATATCCAAAAGTTTAAGAAGAATTTTATTAAGGATTCTGCTCCTTATGGTTACATGGTTGCTAAACTAGATGATAACGGTATCCCAAGCATGGAAAGTTTTAGGATCTCTAAAGATTCTCGGCACTTCAATTATTCTTTAGTAATTGTAAATCGTATTGGAAAGTTATTCTATCTCAATAGCCTAAGCACAAATGTAGAATTGCTAGAAATAGAAGAGTTAAATGGAAATACTGATGTGGATGGTATTGAGAATTATTTAAATAGTATATGTGATGAAAGACTAATAATAAAAGGGCTTTATAGCCAGTTTAAATTGTCTATGGATGACTTAATTTTTAAATTTTTAGAAAATATAAATAAATATTCGTTTTCTCTTAACCAGATAACTGGAAGTGATAATATTCAAAATGGAGATAGTACGTGTTTTGAACAAATTGTGGGCTTTTGTGGTAGTTCGAATTATAAATATATAAATGATTATGAAAAAATTTTGATGGGCTTTATTTGGAAGCTGTTACTTCCTATTTTTGAAATGAAAGCACTGAATAATAGTGCAAATCCAGCTAATGATTTAATCGGTGATACTATTGATTATATTATCAAACTATTGATTTTATTTATAATCAAAGATGCTGATAAGTATAAGATTTTTAGCAAAAAATCAATGTGAGTGGCGCCTCAAGTAGGATTCGAACCTACGACCTGCGGATTAACAGTCCGTCGCTCTAACCGACTGAGCTATTGAGGCATGTACATTGTGATTAGAGGAACGTATTATATAATAAACCTTTACTAAGTGTCAAGTATGCAATTTAGCTAAAGCAATAACGCGTTGAAATTATTAATAATAAATTAGAAAATATGTTAAAAAAAATTATAGTTTATCTAAGACCTCTCTATAAGTCGAAATCTGTAAAAGAATTATATAAAAAATCTTTTATGCCAGATTCTGAAACAGTATTAAGTGATAATGAACATACAAAAAACACAGATGTAGAGTATATTATTCTTGGTTATAATAGTAATGGTGATATAGAATACTTATTACAAGATAGCAGTATTAATTTAAATTCTGAATCTATATACATAGCTAGAGTTGAGAATGTAAATTATAAAAATCATACTGCCTTTGTTAACTTTGGGGTTTCAACAGGATTTATAAATTTTGATAGAATACAGAAATTACAGCCAGGTAGTATGATTTGTTGTCAAACACGGCATTTATCTGATGGAATTAAGCAAGTTAAACTAAGCACAGCAATAACATATATAGGAAGGTATGTTATTTTAACTGAAGCTAAAGAGCATATATTCTATTGTAGAGATGTACAAGCTGATAAATTACAAGCTATTTCAGAAAAATATAAGAATATTGGAATTATTTTTAGGAGCAATATTAACCTGCTTAATGATTTTTCATTAATTGAAAATGAGATTGCATGGCTTTTATCACGCCAAAAGATAACAGATAGTTGTAAGTTAAACAAATCTAGTATTGAATGTATTCATGATGGAATGCCACTTTATTTAAAATTCATTCGTGATTCTGTATTTACAGATGATTTACAGATTATCACTAATGATGATAATGTGTTTAATCAGATTGCCTACTATGTTGATAGATGGGATTTAAACGAATTAAATTTAGATAAAAATTATATTCCTAAGTTAGATTTAGATAAAGAATCCGACGTTATTAAAAAAGTTAATTTTAGTTTAGAATTCAATAAAATTTCTGGAATCAATTTAATTGATATTAATAGTAGCAATAGTAAATTGCCGTTTTTTAAAGTAAATTATTTAGCACTTGATGAAATTGTGCGTCAGATAAAATTACGTGATCTAACTGGAATTATATTGTTGGATTTAATTAAAAATATGTCTCATAGTGAACGACAAGTAATTACAGATAGGTTGGAAATATTGATGAAGAATGATTGGCGTAACAATAAGATTTTAGGATTTACTAAAGCCGGAATTTTTGAAATTATACGCCATCGCTAGAGTAACATTCCTATTTTAAGCAAGCTAAAGCTTCAATTAGCTATAAAATTAAAATTATGCTGTTTTTTATAATAGTATAATTAGGCATTTAAATAAGAGATTAATTGACTTTATATAAGTGCACTTTTACAATTTGATTCAGAAATATTATTTTATTTTCTATATTATTATAATTAAAATAGGTTAACAATATTAGTTTGAAAAAACAATTTTTATTAGGTCTATAAATATGAAAGTTAGCTGGGCAAAACCATACAGACAGTATACCAAAAACACATCTAAATCAAGGGAAATTTTTAATAAGAAATTTTCTGAAACAAGGATGAAGGATGCCTTAAATAATAATGATATACAAAAATTGATTACAGATATAAAAAATTTTTTAAATCCAGAGTTTGGTATTTTTGAACCTTTTCTAGATAATTTTTTATTTTTAATGGAAACGATAAATAAAAAAGAGCTAGTCTACTTTAGAGAGTTTTGTGCAAAGACTGAGTATTTAGAAATATTTGTTGAAGCGCTTGAGAAATTTTTGAAATCGAAAGATATTAACAAGGAAATCTTAAATCTACTAAATAATTTAAAAGATGATAGTTATCTTGTATATTTGCTAGAGTTAATCCACGCAAAGATGCATCAGAGAATTCCTAAAATATTATATGAAACTATACAGAATTTTTTTAAAGGCAATAATATTATTGATAATATAATGATATTAAGATCTAATAATTTTGTCAACTTATTAAAATTGTCAAATGAAGGAAAAAACTGTTTAGATATAGTGCAAAAATCTGTAGCTGACTTTAGTGGTAAATATCTATATGAGTTATTTAAGTATTCATTAGATGTATTATTATTACTAGATGAAATATCTGATCAAGATCAGAGAGGGGTAATAGTAACAAGATTCACAGCATATATTTTACAAAATTTAGTTAAAGATGATAATAATTCTAAGCAATTACTTAATCCTATTATTAAAACTTTAATATATTTAATAGATTCAAACTCCTTTAAATTTATCTATGGAAACAATCAACTTATTGAAAAATTAAAAGAACTACTTTGTGGTGCATTAAATGGATTTTTCTTTGATGAGAACAACTATCGATTATTATTTAATTTATTGCAGATATTAAATTTTAATGATTACTTAAAGGAGACAGTAAATTTTGAAAATTGCAATTTGGATAATTTAAAGTGCGATAAAATAATATTTTCTGGAAAAGAACTGCAATTAGTAGGTGACTTTGCTTATATGTATCTTAGCTATGAAAAAGGATTTCTTGATGATTTGAATAAAGTAGAAGAACTATATAAAATAGATAGAAAAAGCAATATTTTTAATACCTTTCTCTTCAGTGTATATATAAAGCAATTACAATTAATATATGGTGATAATGATTATAATTACATGTATAAGGGCCCGGATGTTACAGTTAATATATTATTATTTAACAATATTGATTTTATAAATGATCTGACTATAAAAGGCTTTGTAAAATCTACAATTTTACCTAAAATGGATAAATCAAGTAATATATATAAGATCTTTATAAAATATTACTTATTAAAGAATCAAAACATTTTATTGTTAATTAAACAAAAAAATAGGAATGTATGGGTTTGAGCTAGACTAAAGCTCTTTACCTGATATGTTAAATTTTAAAAATCTAATTACTTTTTGCCAGATATTAAGCTGACATCCTTGAATTATCCTATGGTCGATGATAGATTTAACAACACTTCTGTTTATTATAACTAATTTCTAAAAATGAATTGCAGTGTCTGTTTATAATGATCAGAATTAAGGTTATCTCTATATTATTATACAGAATCGATGTTTTTGGTATAATACTGTCTGTGTGAAATAATTGAGAAAAAAACAAAATGTACTCTTTAGGTGTTTTTGGTGTTGATTATAAGTCTGCTGGTTTAGACGTGCGTGATAAATTAGCCTTTACTAAAGAAGAGATTTCCGCCGTATTATGCAAATTACGCAATTCTGGAGTGGTTAGAGAGGCTATTTTACTTTCTACATGTAATCGAATGGAAGTATATTGCATAGCAAAAGAGATAGATTTTGTTATTAATATTATTGGTGAATTTAAAAATGTGTGCCCATATAATGTTATAAAAAAACATAGCTATATATATTCTGATGATGAATGTGTTGTTCATTTATTTAGAGTGATTTCAGGATTAGAGTCGATGGTTCTTGGAGAAACTGAAATTGTAGCACAAGTTAAAGAGGCATACGCATTATCTAAAGAAAATAATTTTATATCAAAAGAATTATCAAGTATATTTCAAATGGCTCTAGCTGCTGTAAAAGATGTTAGAAATGCCACTCAAATAAATAATTCCGGTATCTCGATGGGTAATGCTATTGTTAATGTAGTTGCTGAAAGATTCACTGACTTAACTAATCAAAAAATTTTATTTTTAGGTAGTGGGAATATGATGCAAACTATAGCCCCACATTTTAAAAGTATAGAATGTTCTAGCAAAACTGTTATAAGTAGAACTTTAGTTAATGCTGATAATTTAGCAAAGCGTATTAATGGTAAAGGTATACAATTAAATCAATTACCAGTGGTTATTAGTGATTATTCAATTATAATTGCATGCTGTTATAGTCAATCTCCATTATTAGACAATAAACTTTTAGAAGAAAGTATTAAAACAAAAAAGCAAATACTTATAATTGATTTATCTGTCCCAATGACAACTGACTTTAACTTAAGTAATTATCCAAATGTTACTGTTTTAACTATTGATGATATTGCAAAAATTGTAGATGTTGGATTAGAGAAACGTAGAAATTTGGCTCTAGCCGCAGATGTACTCATTAAGGATAAAGTACTTGAATATCAAAAATGGAAAAGGAAAAAAGGTTTATCTCCTGTTATCCGTGCATTAAGGGATAATGCTGAAGCACTAAGGTTAGAGGTTTTATCAAATGCAAAGCAGCAAATTTTAAATGGTGGATTGATTGATTCAGTCTTAAATGATTTATCAATAAAATTAACTAATAAATTAATTCATGCACCAACTGTTAATTTGTGTGCCGCATTAGATATTTCTGAACAAGACGATTTAACGAATTTATTATGTCATTTATATGATTTAGAAATAAAGGTTGATTAGATTTAATGAAAGATAGTTTAAGAGAAAAGCTAGAGGTATTATCATCAAGATTAGAGGATTTGTCTAAATTATTATCAGATTCTGAAGTTACTAATAATATAGAACAATATACGAAGCTAAATAAAGAATATGCAGAGATTACTCCAATAGTTGAGGTTTACGTGCAATATCGAGACGCACAGGCGAATTTAGAAGTTGCCGAAAGTTTACTAAATGAACCAGATATGAAGGAATTTGCTTTATCTGAACTGGAAATAAGCAAAAAACAAATTGAGGATTTGGAATCAGAGTTACAACGGTTATTATTACCGAAAGATCCAAATGATGATAAAAATATATATTTAGAAATTCGCGCTGGCACTGGAGGGGACGAATCTGCTTTATTTTCTGCTGATTTATTTAGGATGTATAGTAGGTTTGCAGAACGAAATAATTGGTCAGTAGAAATTATTTCTGAATCACCCTCAGATTTGGGCGGATTTAAAGAAGTTATCGCTCGTATTATTGGATATGGCGCATACTCAAAACTTAAGTTTGAGTCAGGTGCTCATAGAGTACAAAGAATTCCGGTTACTGAATCTCAAGGTAGGATCCATACTTCAGCATGTACTGTTGCTGTTATGCCTGAGGCTGATGAAGTTGCTGATGTGAATATTAATCCAGCAGATTTAAAAATAGATACATATAGAGCATCTGGTGCAGGTGGGCAGCATATTAATAAGACTGATTCGGCTATAAGGATTACCCACTTACCAACTGGTATAGTAGTTGAATGTCAAGATGATAGGTCTCAACATAAAAATAGAGCTAGAGCTATGGGGCTACTTGCGACAAAGATTAAAGATATTCAAACTAGAGAGCAGCAAGCTAAAATAGCTGCAACTAGAAAAAGTCTGGTTGGTAGTGGCGATCGATCTGAACGCATAAGAACTTATAATTTTCCGCAAGGAAGAATGACAGATCATAGAATCAATTTAACTTTATATAAGCTGGATTCAATAATGGATGGAGATTTATTTGAACTAGCCGATACTTTAATAGCTGAATATCAAGCAGAACAATTAGCCAATTTTGAATAAATAATTATTGTAATTTCAAGCTATAAATAATGTAAAGGTATATTAAGTTTATGACAGCAAAACTAAATGAGTATCAATTAAAAAATGGAACAGTTATAGATCCATCTAAAATAATTGCTTATTTTGATTTTGACGGTACTTTAACCAGACATGATACATTAATTCATTTTGTAATATATGTATCTGGTATACTAAAGTTTTTAGTAAACTCGCCAATTTTATTAATTATTGCAATATTGTATTTTATTCGCCTCATTAGTAATGAAAAAGCTAAAGAATTATTTTTAACTATAATGATCAGAGGGGTAAAGAAGCAGAAAATTGATATATTGGCAAAGAGGTTTGCATTATCTAAACTAGATAAATATATTAAACCGGAAATTTATACAAGATTAGAATATCATTTAGAGCATGGCCATAATGTAATATTAGTTAGTGCAAATTTAGCCATCTATTTACATTATTGGGCTCTCAAGCATCATATAAATGGGGTAATTGCTACAGAGATTGAGTTTGATCAGCATGATATTGCAACTGGTAAACTTTTAACAAGAAACTGTTATGGTGAAGAAAAATTAAAAAGAATTTATGACTATTTATTGTCACACAAAGCTGAATATATTTATAGCTATGGTTACGGCAACTCAGCTGGTGATTATTCTTTATTAAAATATGTTGATGAAGGATATTGGATTAAAGGTACTGATATAATTAGCTGGGAAGAATATAGTGGGTGACCTTACTAATGCACGTGAATTATTAGTAAATGGAATAGATAAATTAGAATTAAAAATAAATAATAATGTTGTAAATGAATTATTAAAATATGTTGAGTTATTATTAAAGTGGAATAAAACATATAATTTAACTGCAATTGTTGACATAAAAGAAGTAATTAAATATCATATTTTAGATGCATTAACTTTAATAAAATACATTGAAGATAATCAACTTATTAATACTACCAGTTCTCTAATTGATGTTGGTAGTGGAATGGGTATCCCAGGAATTATATTGGCGATATGTTATAAAGATACTAAAGTTGAAGTTTTAGATAGTAATAATAAGAAAGCTTCTTTTTTAAAACAAGTTGCTATAGAATTAGGTTTACATAATCTTACTGTAATTTTATCGAGAATAGAAAAATATTTACCTGATAAAAAATATGATATTATTACATCACGTGCTTTTGCACAAACGCAATTATTTGTAAATTTATCTAAGAATTTAATTAAAGAAAATGGGTGTTTTTTGGCGATGAAAAGCCATAAAGTTATGGATGAATTAAAGCATTTACATAACTATTCTGTTGTTATTATTGAAGTGGCAATACCAGATGTTGCTGATAAACGTTTTTTAGTGAAGATATCTAAGTAATGGGAAATATAATAGCTGTAACTAACCAAAAAGGTGGAGTTGGGAAGACTACTAGTGTTATTAATATAGCTAGCAGTTTATCTTTATTAAAGAAAAAGGTTTTGGTGGTTGATCTAGATCCCCAAGGAAATGCAACTACTGGAAGTGGTATTGAAAAAAATGATTTAACCTTATCAGTATATGATACTTTATTAATTCATAATAAAATAGAGGATGGGATTGTTAGATCTGAAAATTGTGGTTATGATTTATTGCCATCAAATCGTAATTTGTCTGGTGCTGAGATTGAATTAGTAAGTCTACCAGAGAGGGAATATAGATTAAAAAAAGCTTTGTCTTTGGTGCGTGACAAATATGATGTAATTTTAATTGATTGTCCTCCTTCATTGAGTTTATTAACGTTAAATGGCTTATCTGCGGCACAGAGATTTATTGTGCCAATTCAGTGTGAATATTATGCATTAGAAGGCCTTACCGATTTATTAAATACTGTTAGTCGGTTAAAATCTTCAATAAATCCTAAATTAGAATTACTAGGGATTATCAGAACTATGTATGATAGTAGAAATAATTTATCTGTTGCAGTTTCTAACGAATTAATCAAGCATTTTGGTGATAAGGTATTTAAAACTTTTATTCCTAGAAATGTACGCTTAGCCGAAGCTCCAAGCTTTGGTATGTCTGTAGTGCTATTAGATAAAAATGCAATTGGAACAAAAGCATATAAATTACTTACAAAAGAATTAACTAAAAAATTATAGGTAGTAAAAATGGTTAAATTAAAGGGATTAGGTAAAGGATTAGATGCTTTATTGTCAGCATCTAATATACCCATTGACTCAATTATTGATGATGATAATCTTAAGCTAGAAGGAATTATGTTATCAGAGATAAAACCTGGAAAATATCAACCGCGTAGAACATTTGACGAAGAAAAATTACAAGAATTAGCTGAATCAATAAAACAAAATGGGGTTATTCAACCTATCATTGTTAGGAAAACTCGCAATTATTATGAGATTATAGCTGGTGAAAGACGCTTTAGAGCATCTAAAATTGCTGGTTTAGAAAAAATACCTGCAGTCATTCGCAATATTAGTGATAAGGAAGCTTTAGCCATAGCATTGATAGAAAATATACAAAGAAAAGATTTAAATATTATTGAAGAGTCTCGTGGATATAAAAGGTTAATTGATGAGTTTAAACTGACTCATGAAGATCTAGCAAAAGTTACAAGTAAATCAAGAAGCCACATAACTAATATTTTGAGGTTGCTAAATTTAAAAGATGAGGTACAGGAGATGCTAATAAAAGGTATGATTGATATGGGGCATGCACGTGCATTACTATCTCTACCTAAAGACTCTCAATTAAAAGTTGCAAATAAAGTTATTTTAGAAAATCTCACAACTAGCGATGTTGAAAAATATGTGGCTTCAATAATTAATAATAATTCAAATAGTATAATAAGTTCAGTTAAAGTTAAAACGAGGTTTATTGATCCTAATATTTCCAAATTAGAGAATGATTTGGCAGATAAAATTGGGATGATGGTTAGTATTAAACATGGAACTCATGGTCATGGCAAAATTACAATCAGTTATGATTCATTAGAAGAATTAGATAATTTGCTCAAATACTTAAAGTAAGAAAAAATGAAAAAAATCTTTCTATTTTTAGGGTTAATTGTTAGTTTAAATTGTGCTTATTCTGAAAAAGTAATGCACTTATTTATTGCAATTAACTATTTATCAGATCAAATGATTGCAGATTATCAAAAAATTTGTAATTGTAGGTTATCACAGACATATTTTAATGATCCAAATGAAATGTTAGCAAAAATTGCAGCTGGAAGTGAAGGGTATGATGTTATTGAGGCTACAAGCTATGCTGTAGAAGAATTAAATCATATGGGTAAACTACAGAAATTAGATAAATCACGAATTATTGGCCTAAATAATATTGAATCTAAATATTTAAATCCTGTGTATGATAGAGGCAACGTTTATTCTATTCCATATGCATATACCCCAGTATTTTTAGCTTATAATCAAGATAAAATGAAAGAGCTAGATATTATTCCAAATACATGGGCAGTAATATTCGACCATAAATACTTAAAAAAATTAAATGGACATATAACAGTTTTCAGTTCTTCAAGGAATGTTTTTGCTGCAGCCTTATTATATTTAGGGAAAGATCCAAATTCAACTAATATTAATGATTTAAAGTCAGCACGAAATTTAATTGACAAATCTTCACCGTATTGGGCAAAATTTGATAATGATAGTTATTATCGAGGTCTATTACGTGGTGATATATGGGTTTCAATGGCATACTCTGTTGATATTTTTAAAGCAATATTAGATGCTAAAAGCAGCAAATCACCAATCAACCTTGGAGCTATGATGCAAAAAGAGGGTAACATGTTTGAGATGGATAACTTGGTTATACCTAAAACAGCGCAGAGTACTGACTTAGCTTATAAATTTTTTAATATGGTATTAAAGCCGCAAAGTGCCTATTCACTTGCAGTTGCAACTGGTTCTAGTATTCCTAATCAAGTTGCATTTAAAAAACTTAGTCCAGATCTCAAAAACACACCTTGGATCTATCCAACAGATCCTACTAAAAATTTTACTTTTACTGCTTATGATCCAAAAACTCGTATTTTAGTAAATGAAATGTGGACAGAGATTCAAATGCAATGTCATGACATAAAGCAATCTTGTAATAAATAATATTGAGGTAAATATTTTATGCCAGCATGGTTTTATGAACTTAATTTAATTAATGCATTAGTATTAATTTATGTGATATTTGGTGGAATTGGATTTATTGCCTATAAATTATATGTAAAATATTTAAAAGATAAAGATGCGGATTTTCTAATTAATATAGCAAGACAAACTTGCTTAACCTTCGGTACTATTTTTATTGCATTTTGGATTGCGATTAATTGGCAGTCTATTAATAATTTAAATTTAGCATGTAAAGGCGAAGCTCAGGCTATTCTAAACCTATATAGTAGTACCCATATGCTTGATAAACTTCATGGAAATCAAATGCGTTCAGCTGTCAATAATTATTTAGATAGTGTTATTTCTGAAGGATATGAGTCACTTGAAAATGGGGAAATTAATTTGCGTACTAAGGCAATATTTGATAAATTAAGATTAGCTGTGTATAATCTACCGACAGATGATTTTGAGCAAAGAATTATTTTTTCTAAATTAACTCAATCAATGAATATATTAGCTGAATCTCGTACTAAGCGACAAGATTATGTTAAAGGACAAATGAATGGAATTTTATTGGCATTTTTTATCCTACTATTATTAAACATTTGTATCTGGACTGCATTTACATATCATCCTAAACGTATTTTGACTAGTATGGTTGTGATAAGTCAATTTATAATTATTCTATCTGCAGTTTGGCTTATCTTCGAATTAGACCGTCCATTTCAAGGTTATTTTAGAGTTGATAATTCTGCTTTTATCGAGGCTAAGTCTCAAATTAAACAATTAAATTATTGATAAAATACAATATAAAAAATAAGTATTCAGGTGATAAAATCTAATTCTCTAATTAAGAATGTTATTGGATCATAGTTATAATGCAATGTACTATTAAAACTTTTATCCATAGCTTTTTCTTTTTCCAAAATCCTTACATTTCTGATTCATTTGTTATGTGATTAATAAAGCAGATTAATTACCAATATTATCTGGCCTATTTATTGCATATATTGTATAATAATGGCTATTTAGGTAATTTAAATTAATTACATTTTGTTAGAATTATATGACATAGCTTTAGCATTATTAAATAAATTAGATATGGTACTAAAGTTAATATTTAGGAGTTATTAATGGCAATTGAACAAACTTTATCGATAATTAAACCAGATGCTGTTGCAAAAAATGTTATCGGGGAAATTTATAGTAGATTTGAAAAAAATGGGTTAAAGATAGTCGCTGCTCAAATGAAACATCTTACTCGAAGCGATGCAGAAGGATTTTATGCTATTCATAAGGATCGTCCATTTTTTAATGATTTGGTTAATTTTATGATATCTGGTCCGGTAATGATTCAAGTTTTAGAAGGTGATAATGCTGTTTTAAAACACCGTGATATTATGGGTGCAACTGATCCAAAAAATGCCGTAGCAGGCACAATTAGAGCAGACTTTGCTAATAGTATTGATGAAAATGCAGTGCATGGTTCAGATAGTGCTGAAAATGCTAGCATAGAGATATCATACTTTTTCCCAAAAGTAGAGATATGTCCAAGAACAAGATAGTTATGAAGTAAAATGAAAGTCAATTTATTAAATTATACCTTAGAGGAATTGATCCATTACTTTGAAAGTATTGGTGAAAAAAAATTTAGGGCCATTCAAGTGTTTCGTTGGATCCATATTTATGGTGTATACACATTTGATCAAATGACTGATATTGCTAAATCATTACGTACTAAATTAAATGATGTGGCTGAAATTCAAGTGCCAGAATTAGTATCTGAGCAGTTAGCAACTGATGGAGTTTATAAATGGGCTCTATCAGTTGGTAATGGCAATAAGATAGAAACAGTTTTTATACCAGAAGAAAATCGAGGAACATTGTGTATCTCTTCACAGGTTGGTTGTGCTTTAGAATGTCAGTTTTGCTCTACTGGTAGACAAGGGTTTAATCGTAATTTAACTAGTGGAGAAATTGTTGGGCAATTATGGTGGGCAAATAAAAGACTTGGCAAAGATCCAAAAGGTGAAAAAATTATTACTAATGTAGTAATGATGGGTATGGGCGAACCACTTGCTAATTATGAAAATGTAATAAAAGCTATGCGGATTATGCTTGATGATAATGCATATAATTTATCTAAAAAAAAGCTTACTTTATCTACTAGTGGAATGGCAACAGCAATTGATAAGTTGGCTATTGATTGCCCTGTATCATTGGCAATTAGCCTTCATGCTTCAAATGATAGTGTTCGTGATAAGATAATACCATTAAACAAAAAATATCCGCTTAAATTATTATTAGAATCATGTAAGAAATATTTATCTCATTCACCAAAAGATTTCATTACCTTTGAATATGTTATGTTAGATGGAGTAAATGATGATTTGGCGTATGCTAAGGAATTAGTTACATTAGTTCGTGGATTAAATTGCAAATTTAATCTAATTCCGTTTAATCCATTTCCAAATTCTGGATTTACAGGTTCAAATTTTAGTCACATTATAAAATTTCAAAAAATATTGCAAAATGCAGGGGTTATCACTACTATTCGTAAAACTCGTGGCGAAGATATTGATGCTGCATGTGGTCAGTTAGTTGGTAAAGTAATAGATAAAACTAAACGTCAGCAAAAATGGGGAACGATTGTTCCACAATGATTTTAAGGGAGTAATCATGGTTAATCGGCGTAAAACAATAAATGTTAAAGTAGGTAATATTTATATAGGAAGTGATTATCCAATAGTTGTTCAGTCAATGACTAATACTGATACTGAGGATACTATTGCTACTACCAATCAGATTGCAGAATTATATAAAGCTGGTTCTGAAATTGTTAGAATTACTGTAAATACTACTGTTGCAGGAAGTAAAATTAGGGAAATTAAAGAACGTTTAAAGGATATGGGATTAAATGTACCAATAGTGGGGGACTTCCATTTTAATGGACATAAAATACTAGCTGAAAATCCTGATTGCGCAAAGTATTTGGATAAGTATAGAATTAATCCAGGCAATGTAGGGAAGGGTAGTAAGCGTGATGACCAATTCTCTTTTATGATCAATCAAGCTATAGAATTTGATAAACCAGTTCGAATTGGGGTAAATTGGGGTTCTCTTGATCAAGAATTAATGGCACAAATGCTAGATGCCAATGCGAAATTATCAAAACCCTTAGAACTTGAGCAAGTAACACGAAATGCATTAGTCGACTCTGCACTACAAAGTGCTGAAAAAGCTATTGAGTATGGATTAAAAGAAGATAAAATAATAATTTCTTGCAAAGTAAGTCAAGTTCAAGATTTAATTCTTGTATATAATGATTTGGCAAGTAAATGTAAGTTTCCACTTCACTTAGGTTTAACTGAAGCTGGGATGGGGGTTAAGGGTATTGTTGCGTCCACTGCAGGTATAGCTAATCTATTACAAAATGGCATTGGAGATACCATAAGAGTTTCATTGACACCAAAGCCCGGAGAAAGTCGTACTCAAGAAGTAATAGTATCACAAGAAATATTGCAAAGTTTAAATTTGAGGTCATTCTCGCCAGTTGTAACATCTTGTCCGGGATGTGGTAGAACATCAAGTGATTATTTTCAACATCTAGCACAGCAAATCCAGGAATATTTAGTAGAGCAAATGCCAGTTTGGCGTGAAATTTATCCTGGAGTGGAAACCATGAAAGTTGCAGTTATGGGTTGTGTTGTTAATGGACCTGGAGAATCAAAACTGGCCAATATTGGGATTAGTTTGCCAGGAAAAGATGAATCTCCTGTTGCTCCAGTATATATTGATGGTGAGAAGTCTGTTACACTAAAAGGTACTAATATTGCACAAGAATTTCAAATAATTGTAGAGGACTACGTGAAAAATAACTATCAAAGGATTTAAAATATGGATGAAAAGAAGAGTCAATTAGTCATAATTTGTTTAGTTTCCGCTGTATTATTTATGGAATTTTTGGATTTAAGTATAATTAATACTGCTGTTCCAACTATTGCTAGAGATTTTGCGATTAGTCCTCTTTTGTTAAAATTTTCTGTTGCTAGTTATTATTTAAGTCTAGCTATTTTTATTCCGATTAGTGGTTGGTGTGCAGATCGATTTGGCACAAAAAATATCTTTTTATTTTCAGTAGGACTTTTTGTAATAGCATCTTTACTATGTGCTCATTCCCATACTGCAACACAATTAACATTGTTTAGGTTTTTACAAGGGGTCGGTGGAGCATTTATGAACCCTATTTCTAGAATAGTTATTCTAAAAACTTTTCCGCCAAAATACTTATTAAAAGTACAGACTATGGTTTTTACTCCAGCCCTACTTGGTATTATATTAGGACCAACTTTAGGAGGTGTGATAACAGAATATTTTAGTTGGGGTTGGATATTTTTAATTAATGTCCCAATTGGTTTGATAATAATATCGTTTGGAATTAAGTATATTAAGCAGTATATTGGGGCCAAATTTAAACCATTTGATTGGGTTGGTTTTATTATAACTGCATGTGGTTTATTGGCAATTACTTTTTATATTGAAATGATAAATCATTACGACATTGTGAGCAAACTCATAGTAATGCTATCAGGAGCTATTGGTATATTACTGATTTTGATATCAGTTATTTATTGTTTAGTGAAAAAAAATGCTATATTTGATCTTTCATTATTTCGAATCAATACATTTAATGTTGGAGTAAGTAGCGGAATTACTTTTTTTCTTATGAATTCAGGTATTATGTTTATGTTACCACTTATGTATCAAGAATGCTTTGGCTATACCCCGGCACAATCTGGATATTTAATATTACCAATTGCAATATCATCTGTTATATGTAGAGGAATTTCAAAAAATTTGATTCATAAATTTAGTTATAATAAAATGCTAATAACTGGCTCTATTATTATTACAGC
This sequence comes from Neisseriaceae bacterium, assembly GCA_046336365.1. GTDB lineage: Bacteria > Pseudomonadota > Gammaproteobacteria > Burkholderiales > UBA11063 > Aquella. The sequence continues at coordinate 3,199 of JBKDHQ010000181.1, read as the reverse complement.
TTGTATGGTGTTACTCGGTACTATACGATCTAATAGTTCAATGCCTTATATTGTATTAATTGAAATTTGTTATGGATTTGTCCTTATTATGACTGGATCTTGCACAGGTGCACTATCTTATATTAATACACCAAAAGAGCAAGTATCAAATGCGACATCTTTTGATTTAACCTTTCGTCAATTTTTCTCAAGCTTAGGTGTAGGTGTGGCATCGGTTTTTATTACTAGTTTTGCTTTATTATTTCAAATTAATCCATTTACAGTTGAAGGCCAAAAAGTATTCCACTATGCTTTTTTTATATTTGCTATATTTGGAATAATTACTATTCTAAACGCTTTCCGTCTAAAGCCAGTTGTGATCGAGAAATCAATATGAAAAAGATAATCATTTTATTTAGTTTAATTATTTCTATAAATAACTCATTTGCAATCACTTCTTTAGAGAACCCAACTATTATCGATGCTCATGGCAAAGTTGAAGTTGCATTTAGCCCTAATGGTGGAGTTACTAAAGCGATTATTAGCGAAATTGATAGAGCAAAACATACTATCCTGGTTGAAGCGTATAGTTTTACTTCTAAAGATATTGCAGGTGCATTATTAAATGCTAAAAAGCGTGGTATTAATATAAGAATTATTTTAGATAAATCTCAAGTAGGAAAAAAGTATTCCTCAGCTACTTTTTTTTCTAATTTAGGATTTAATTTGCATATAGACTATAAACATGCAATTTTCCATAATAAAGTTATGATTATTGATGACAATGCTGTTATTACTGGTTCCTTTAATTTTACGAATGCTGCAGAAAAGAAGAATTCCGAAAATTTACTCATATTAAGTGACAATAATCAGTTAGCTTCAATTTATACTAAAGAATTTAACCATAATTGGCAAAATTCATTAGATTACAATGAGTTTATCAAACTTAATAATACTCATATAAAGTATAAATATTTCTATGCTAAGTAGCAATCTATTTCATTTAACTGATGAAGAATTAGATTTAACTAATAAACTTTCTTGTATTATTAGAGAAGAAATAGATAATTCTAATGGAAGTATTCCATTTAGTAAATATATGGAATTGGCTCTTTACCATAAAGAGTTTGGTTATTATAATAATTTATTATTTAAGTTTGGTAGTGCTGGCGATTTTGTAACTGCTCCCTTAGTATCTGAGTTATTTGCTAAATGTCTATCTAATCAAGTAACTGAGTTATTTTCACATGTACCTATAAAAAATATTTTGGAAATAGGTGCTGGTAATGGACAGCTAATGTTAGACATTTTATCTAATATTGGAGATACTATTAATTATTACTATATATTGGATTTAAGCGCTAATTTAACTAACTTACAATATAATCGTTTAAAAAGTGAATTACCACAATATATCAATAAAGTGAAATGGTTAAACTCATTACCTAATAATTTTGAAGGTATTATAATTGGTAATGAAGTTTTGGATGCTCAGCCCTGTGAATCCTATATTATAGACAATGGAGAGTTATTTAGACGAGAAGTTGCTTATGCAAATGATCAATTTTATTATGTGAGTAAGTTATTGAATGATTGTGAAGATATAGATTATATTAAACGAATATCTTTAGCTACCGATAATTATATTATCGATATAAATATGAATAACCGTTGGTTTATCAAATCGATTGCTCAATGTTTAAATAAAGGTTGTGCTATTTTTGTTGATTATGGGTATGGACAGAGAGAATTTTATAGTTTAAATCATAGTAAGGGTACTATAAGAGGTTTTTTTAGACAACAGCAGCTTGATGATGTATTAATTTATCCTGGATTAATTGATATCACTTCCAGTGTAAATTTTACTTCAATTGCAGAAGCTGCTGTAGAAAATGGAATAGATTTAATAGATTACACTTCACAAGGAGCTTTTTTAATTAATTGTGGTATATTAGATTATGTTGGAAAAACCAAAGATACCTTAGAACAACTTCAATTATCTAATCAAGTTAATAGGCTCATTTCACCAAATGAGATGGGACAAATATTTAAAGTAATTGGCTTTAGTAAAAACGTTGATTTTAGAGATTGGATAGGGTTTAAAGATTTTTCTTTGAGTTATTCCTTATAGGAATTATTGAGATTATAAACTATCGAATTATTATAGGTATATCACGATATTGGATGTTAATAATGCAAATGGACAATCTTTTTTACAGATTGTCCATTTGCTATTAATCATCAAATGATTATATTTCATAAGTATTGTACCTTATTTTTAAATTAAATACCATATCATGGCAATGTTAAGTATGTTCCAACATGAGTTCCATCAACAAAGTTATTATTAATTGCATCTACACATGAATTAATTTGAGATGGAATTTGAGGTGGATATAGAGGACTAGGAATACCTGCAAGTATATTATTTGCTTGAATTAACACTTGTTGTACTGTCATTCCATAACAAATGCTACTATTATCTGCTACTATTAAATCTTTAAGAAAAATACTACTAGCACCAAAATTTGGATCTAATTGATCAAAAGTTACACTTAAAGTTAAAGCTAGGACTTGACCTGCTAAGACTCCAGCACTAGTATTTATAGGATTTACATAATTAGTAGTAAACACGCCTGGTGTGCCATTTGCTGGTAAAAATTTTTCAACAGCTAAAGAACTAGTAAATGTTGCCCCAAAATTTGAAAAGCTCATAATACCAATCTTTGCATCACTTGGAAATGCTGCTGTAAAATGATTATCTCTATAGCAACCTGGATTGTTGCCACTGCATGCTGTTCCCCATCCACCTTGGGTTTGAGTACGGAAATCTCCTGGATTAATAACCACTGGGTTTGTGCATTCTTGTATTGTATACATAAAATACATTGCCCAATTTTTGCCTGGAAAACCTGGTCCTTGTCCCCATGCTGTTTCTGATTGTATCGTAACATTATCACTGATTTGATGCACCTCAGCATGTACTGCAATGTATAATGTTGTTCCTGGTGCTGAATATGCCGATTCTAAAGTAATTACATATTGATACTCAGTAACATATGGGTTATGGATAGTTTGATCCTAAAAAACGTAGTTGAATATTAAAAATTAATGCAGACCGTTATTTACCAATTTATTTATAGAAAATTTAGTTTCACCAAATTGGTGAGTGTTTAATTTTGTAATTTCTTTTTATTATCAATTGATTACAAACATTTTC
>JBKDHQ010000180.1:0-22273 GCA_046336365.1 Neisseriaceae bacterium | reverse complement strand
AGTTGCATTGGAGTGTATTTTTATGCTATTATAGTGCCTATATTTAAGTTTTAATATAGGCGCTATAATGTCATTTATTCGCTATAAAACATTGAACGGCAATCGTTATGCTTACGAAGTAACATCATATTGGGATGCAGAACTAAAGCAATCACGTAGTAAATCCAGATATCTAGGTATAGTAGATAGTAATACCAATGAGATTAAAGAATTTATTAAAAAGCCAAAACAACAGGAAAAGTTTATTTTGGACTTTGGCGATGGATATTTTTTAAATGAGTTTATAAAAAAATCTATTTTTTACCCATCTTTAGAAAAAAACTTATTATCATCAACCCCGGAATTAATACCACTGATTGCATATAAAATTATCACCCAAAGTGCTATGAAAAATTGCCAAGATTGGTTAAATTACAATATATTGAATATATTGCATAAAAATATTAAGCTTACATCCCAACGTATTAGTGATATCCTGAAAACTCTTGGACAAGAGAATGTTCAACGTGCCTTTTTTGCTGACTATAGCAAAACATTTAACAAAATCAACAAAAGTGTCATTATTGATGCAACTTCATTACCTACAAACATACAGCATCCATTTAACGCAATTGGTAAATCAGATAGTGGTTTACATGCACAATTTAAATTATTGTGCGTACTTGACCAACAAACAAATCTACCGTTATTTTACCGGTTTCTGCCTGGCAATATAACTGATATTACAACACTAAAAACCACAATATTAGAATTACGCGCAATGGGTATTGAAAATAACTTAGCATTGCTAGATTCAGGTTATTTCTCTGAAGAGAACATTAAAGACCTATATGATAATAAAATTAATTTTATTAGTAGAATGCCCAATAATAGAAATATCTTTAAAACAAATGCATTACAGTATTCATCAAATTTAGAAAGCATAGAAAACATCCACACTTATGGTGAGCGTTCTGTTTTTATTAAGAAGGTAAAAATTGAGTTATATGGTAAAAAAGCATATCTGTATTTAGTATTAGATCCTGTCAAAAAAATGAAGCATATGCAAGAATTAATGCTTAATTATGATAACCTATCACGAAAAACTAAAGGTGATAAGACAAATTATACTAAGTTATTGTCTATTGTTGGTATTATTGGCCTCATTAGCTCAAAAAGTATACCAGAGGCAGAAATATTATCATCATATTATCTAAGGCAATCTGTAGAGCAAGTATTTGGATTTTTGAAAGATGATTTAAACTTGCTGCCAATTAGACATCGGAATGATGATACCATTAGGGGGTATTTGTTTTTACAATTCTTGGCATTAGTGTTTTTTATTAAAATTAGAGAAAACGTTAAAAATAAATACACTGTTGAAAAAATATTAATGATATTACGAGGATTAAAATGTAAAGTCTTTGAAAATCAAGTCATACCAGCAGAATTAACTAAAGAACAAAAACAGATATCACAAATTTATAATATCCTCGTGCCTAAAAAATTGGGAATATAGGATAATGTTTTAGTATATAACTAGCAACGTAAATCCGGGGAGTATCTTCTAAGATACTTTCTCAACCCCAGGGCAAACCGGCGCTAAAACAAAAAATTATAATTTAATAAATGTTGTATGCCATAGCCTTCATTATTATTGTCTTTCTTTAGTTTGCACAACATCTTTTCTGCATTAACAAATGACCATGACCATATCTTTACAAAGTTACGATATTCATGATTTTGTGACACTAAATCATCTAAACATATAAAATTCATTTGATACATAAAAACCTCTATAAGCATTGATACTTACAATAATTATTTTACACCACATACATTCTTAATATTAGGTTTTTTATGGATTTTTAGTGCTTTTCATAGGTTTTCTTTTTCAACAGCTCCTTAATGTATGTCAGGCTAATCAATGATCTAATAATTATTAGAATGATTAAGTTTGCTTAAATAGCACTTTTAACTGCACCCCAAAGTTTTTGAATTTTTGATAATGCTAATATTGTTATGCTATAATGGCATACTCTTAAATTTACTAGAATAAATAATTCAAAAACTAAGTAATTACCCTATATAGAATTATACTTTTTATTATAAGAATGAAAAAGAAAGTTGTTATTAGATAATAATTTCAGTTAAACAGCACATAATATTTTTGGAGACCAGCCTATATGAAAACCCCTATAAAAGTAGCAGTAACAGGTGCTGCCGGACAAATTAGCTATAGCCTACTTTTTAGAATCGCAAGCGGTGATATGCTTGGTAAAGATCAACCAGTTATACTACAATTACTTGAAGTCGAGCCAGCTATGAACGCCCTAAAAGGTGTTGTTATGGAACTTGAAGATTGTGCTTTCCCATTATTAAGAGAAATTATAACTAGCCATGACCCATATGTAGCTTTTGCAGATGCTGATATTGCTATCCTAGTTGGAGCAAGGCCTAGATCAAAAGGAATGGAACGTAAAGATTTATTAGAAGCAAATGGTGCTATATTTACTACGCAAGGTAAAGCATTAGCTAGTGTTGCTAAAAAAACTGTAAAAGTATTGGTTGTGGGTAATCCAGCTAATACAAATGCATTAATTACACAAAAAAATGCAAAAGGATTAAATCCTAAGAACATCACCTCAATGATGCGTCTAGATCATAATCGTGCTATGTCTCAAGTGGCTACTAAAACTAATAAACATGTTAATGATGTTAAAAAAATTATTGTATGGGGTAATCATTCCTCTACTCAATACCCTGACATATTTCACGCTGAAGTAAGTTCAACCAAAGCATCAACACTAGTTGATCAATCATGGATTGAAAACTATCTAATTCCAACTGTACAAAAACGTGGGGCTGCAATTATTGATGCTCGTGGCTCATCATCAGCTGCATCAGCTGCATCAGCAGCGATTGACCATATTCGTAATTGGATATTTGGTACCCCCCATGGTGAATGGGTATCGATGGGAGTTCCATCTGATGGTAGCTATGATATTCCTGAAGGGGTTATTTATGGATTTCCTGTAATTTGTAAAGATGGTGAATATAACATAGTTCAAGGCCTTGAGATTAGTGAATTTAGTCGCAAAAATATGATGGGTACCTATAATGAATTAGTTGAAGAACGTGACGCCATTTCACACTTGCTTTAATCTACTAAATATTCCTGCTGCTGCTTACCTAAAATGATGCTGTAACTTAGTAGTGGGAACTAAACAAAAATCAGGATATAATATGATTGAAATTGAACAAATAAATGAAATAGAGAATTTATCCAAGGATTTAACTCATCGACTGAGTGATATTAGGGGGTATCTTTAACTACGATACAAAAAAAAATAAATTAGAGGAATTAAATAAAGAGCTAGAAAATCCTGATATTTGGAATGATCAACAAAAAGCTCAAGAACTAAATAAGCAAAAAAAACAGTTGGATAACCTTGTACAACAAATTGATCAATTAAATACTGCGATCACAGATACTTCTGAAATATTTGAATTAGCTAAACTTGAAAGCGATGAACCCACGATTTTAGCAACAAAATCTGATTTTGACTCCCTAGAAAAAACTCTTGCAGACCTTGAATTTAAACGCATGTTTTCTAATAAAATGGATCCTAACAATTGCTTTATTGATGTTCAAGCAGGTAGTGGCGGCACTGAAGCTCAAGATTGGGCGGAAATGCTCCTTCGCATGTATATGCGCTACTGTGATAAAAAAGGTTTCAGTGTTGAAATCTTAGAAGAACAAAACGGCGATGTTGCAGGTATTAAAAATGCTTCAATAAAAATTAGTGGGGATTATGCATATGGTTATCTACGAACTGAAACTGGCGTACACAGACTAGTCAGAAACTCTCCCTTTGATGCAAATAACAAGCGCCACACATCCTTTGCCAGTGTCTTTGTATATCCAGAAGTAGACGATAATATTGAAATTGAAATCAACCCCGCAGATTTACGTATTGATACGTTTAGAGCATCAGGTGCAGGTGGACAACACATAAATAAGACAGATTCTGCAATTAGGATTACTCATATTCCAACTAATATAGTTGTACAATGTCAAAATGATCGCTCTCAACATCGTAATCGTGACGAAGCAATGAAAATGCTAAAGGCTAAGTTATATGAATTGGAGCTTCGCAAGAAAGAAGATGAGCGGCAAAAATTAGAAGATTCTAAAAGTGATATTGGGTGGGGCCATCAAATACGCTCTTATGTTTTTGACCAATCACGGATTAAAGATTTAAGAACTGGTGTCGAGATTGGCAATATAAGATCCGTAATGGATGGCGATTTAGATGAATTTATTACAGCTAGTCTAAAACAAGGTGTATAATATATTATTTACAAAGAATTCATAAACACCAGTAACATCTTACATTTTTTAAAGTTTACTACATAATAAAAGAGAGTATAAGAATGAAAAGAATAATATTTCTTACAATCACATCAGTTATTAGTGTAAATTTAGCTATTGCATATAACTTACCAACAATTGCCGTACCTAATATTATATACACAGCAGTAGAAAAACAACGCGTAAGCTCAACATCTACTAGTGCTGATAACTTATCATCTACAAGCACATCTACAGTTGTAAAGCGTGAAGCTCAAAAAGAACTACCAATGTTTAGTGCAGATATTAAAGGAGCATTAATCAATTCAAAACAATTTAAGGTAGTTGATATGCCAAAAGCTAATAGTTTATGGAATGGAAACCCTCAAGTTATAATTAATCATATTAATCATTTAAATAAGTCCACTAATGCTAAACCAGTGAAAGAATCTGAATCTAGTAATGTTAGCAAAAATAATTTACCTGACTATATATTATTAGGTACCTTATCATCAATTAGTGATGATGCAGATATTGAGCCAATACAAAATACCAATAAAATGACTAGTCAATATAATATTGATATATCAGTAGACTACCAGGTAGTTTCAACGAAAGATAATTCAGTTGTGGCATCCTTTAATGCTTATGGACATGCAAATGATGTAAAAATCTTAAATGCTAATGATACAGTACAAAGGCAAAATCATAATATCCCTAAATTAGTACATGAAGCTTCTAAAGATTTGGCAGATAATGTATTAGCTCAACTTAAACAACAATTCAGTGTATCTAGCAAAACATATAATACTGAATCAATTTCAAATTTAAAAATATATAATTAGATATCAAGTACTTTATGATTAAAAACTTTTGTACATATTTTCTTATAGCTACATCTCTTATTGCTTGCGCTAACAATCCATTTAGATCATATAAGCATGATAGTGACGTCATGCTCCAAACTATAAGCATATCACCAACACCTGCTGCCAAAGCTTTTGGTGATCCTGGCGACCCTGATATTCTATTTTATATGGAATACGGCACATACTTAAGAATGGCTTCTAACTTTACCTTAAGCGATTTGCAACTAGCCAAAGCACAAAAAGTTGTTGATAAATGGATATTCAGTTGGAAAAACACTACCGGAGGAAACTTAGCCACTACCTCTACACAACTATTACTAAATGACAGCGCAACTGATTATCAGCCAAAAGGTTATGAAAAGACTATGCTTGCAACTTATCGTGCCTTAAACCATATTGATAATAATAACTGGGATAATGCAAGAGTTGAAATTAAAAAAATGTATGAAGCAGAACAGGCTATTGCTAATTACAATCAAGCACTCTATATGAAAGCAGAAGCTGATGCCATTAAGCTCAAGTCTAATAAACAGGGAAATCAAATTTATACCGCAATATTACAAAAGTATGACTTTTCGGATATCAATTCACCACAAGTATTAGCATTAAAAAATAGTTATCAGAATGCATTTAGTCACTATCTAGCTGGTTTTGTCTTTGAGGCATTACATGAACATAGTCTATCCCGACCAGGATATCTTAAATCTGGCGAATTAGCACCACTTAATAAACTACCAAGACAAAGTATTGACAACTTAGATTATGGTAATACTTCTAAACCAGGATATGCAAATGTTCTTATAATACAAGAAGTTGGGCATGCACCACAAATTCAATCACAACAATTTCATATACCGTTTATAGCAACAATTAACAATCAACGATGTTTAACTAATATTAATATTTTTTTCCCTAAACTGGTACCGGATAAATCAGCAAATCATGATTTTAATTATACAATTGATGGTAAATCGCAAAACCAGGAATTATTTACCAATTTTGATCTTATGGCAGCTAGAAATTTACATGATATAATGCCACATATTATTACAAGAAACATTACATCAGCAATTAGAGATATCGGGGCATCCGTAGCAAGCTGTTCAGCGGGTGGCACAACTGGTGATTTACTAAACATAACAAGCATGATAACTGGTATGCTATTAGATCGTGCCGATGAAAGAGCTTGGGTATTATTATCAAGCAAAGTTTATTTAAATCGTGTACAATTACCCCTTGGAACACATACGTTTACTATATTTGTAAATGGCAAAACCTATACTCAGACATTCTCATTATTTGCGCCTTATCAAATTATTGATATGCGTATATTAGGTGACAAATTTTACTTTAATACACAACCACTACCAAATATACATTAATTTTTAAGGATACTATTTTAATGAAAAAGACTCTTTTAAGTTTAGTTATCATAGCTAGTCTAATTAGCAGTTGTTCAACCAATAAAATTAAAAACCAGGTCGAAATTATCGGTGATAACCTTGGTACAATAAAGATTAAGGATCTTCGCTCAATGCAAATAAATGGCCTACTTGTTGCTCAAGGAACCTTTCACAATGATGGAAGTAAACCAGTAAATGGTTATTATCGTTGTAAGTTCCTAGATAGTACTAATTTCCAAATTGGCGAAGATCAAGCATGGGATCTTTTAACTATTTATCCAAATCAAAACAAGATGTTTAAATGCCAAGCGACTGACACAAATGCAGTGAACTTTAAAATAGAGTTCTCAAATAATGCAGAGAACGTAACCGTATATCATTAATTATTTTTTAATAAAAGGAAGATTTATAATTATGAAAAAATTATCTACTTTATTTGCATCAATTGCGCTAACTAGCCTAATTGCTGGTTGTTCAACTCCAAAAGTATCATATGTGGATTCTAACTCAGTTAATACATTAACCACTAGTTTTACCATGGGTGACCTTAAAACAGTTAGCCAATCTATGGCAGCGAGCTTAATTGCAACAGGAAGAATCAATCATTGTAAAACTTATACTGTATCACCAGTTGCGAATAAAACAGATCAATACATAGATACAGGAGCAATCACACAAAGTATACAAGATAAGCTATCTAACTCGAATGCTGTTAGAGCAAGTTATGTTGTCTCGGGTGCTGAGATGCAAAATCAAGTTGATGAATTACAGCGACAAAATCAAAGTGGGCTTTACAATAAATCAACTACAGCAAAAGTAGGCGATATGACTGGAGCTGAATGCCGTATTGACGGTTTTGTAAATAGCATAACATCAATTGGCCAAGATGGCAAAACACAGCGTGTCGATTATCAAATTAATATGAAATTAATCAATGTTAAAAAAGGCATGGGACTATGGTCTAGCCAAAAGATGATTTCTAAACAAATGCAATAATTATTTTACCTACCTTGCCCATAGGTGGGTTTTTAACTTTTTTAACTTTAATATCAATAACAAATAGGATAAAATTAGATGAAAGCTATATTAAATACAAATTTAGGCAAGATAGAAATTGAATTAGATGCTGATAAAGCACCAGTTAGTGTAAAAAATTTTGTAGATTATGTTGAGTCTGGACATTATAATGGCACCATTTTTCATCGCGTAATTGATAATTTCATGATACAAGGCGGTGGTTTTGATGAAGAAATGCAACAAAAACCCACCAATGCTGAAATAAAAAACGAAGCCAACAATGGTTTAAAAAATGACAAATATACTATATCAATGGCAAGAACCATGGCACCTCACTCGGCAACAGCTCAATTTTTTATAAATGTAAAAGATAATGATTTCCTTAATTTTACCTCCGAGGACCTACACGGATGGGGTTATGCTGTATTTGGTAAAGTTGTTTCAGGTAAAGAAATAGTAGATCAAATCAAGGCAGTAAAAACTACTCGTAAAAATGGGCATGATGACGTACCTGCTGAAAATGTTGTTATTGAATCTGCTATAATTGCTGAATAATTTAACAAGCCGTATGGGGTCCATTAATTGATTTTTTCATTTAATGGAACCTAAATTATAGAGGTTAATTCTATGCTTGATTTTACTCTTCCTTCAAATAAAGAAAATAACTTTACTTTATCTACATGTAATAAACCATTAGTTATTTTCTTTTATCCACGAGATAATACTCCGGGATGTACAATAGAGAATCAAGATTTTGCAAAGTTATATAATGAATTTGTTGCATCAGGTGTTGAAGTAATAGGGATATCTAGAGATAGCATATCATCACATTGTAAATTCTCTGATAAGTTTTCATTACCATTTGCTTTACTATCAGATAGCGAAGAGGTAGTTTGCAATTTGTTCAACGTAATGCGAGATAAGAATATGTATGGGAAGAAAGTTAGAGGAATTGAACGCAGTACTTTTATTCTAGATAAAGAAAAAAGCATCATAAAAGAGTATCGTAAAGTTAAAGTTGCTAACCATGCACAAGAAGTGCTGGACTTTATAAAAGTAGCAAAATTATGATTTCTCAAATTTACAAATAATTTTAAATAATTAATTTAATTTATTTTTTGTATTTAAAAATTTAGCATTTTGAACCTTAACTAATTTAAATAGTTAAAACCCCATAAATGTTGTTTTGTTAGTTAATAAAATTAGGCATCAAAATATTTTCAAATAAACATTAATGTACGTTTTTTTAGGGGAAATCTTTATGAGAAGCTTTACAACATTCTTGGTTACAGTTATATGTTTAATCTTAACAGCTTGTGGTGGTAGCGGCGGTAGTTCAACACCTGGCTCAACAACAGTCTCTAATAATTTTATCCAAATAACACCAGAATCTGGAGTTACTATTACCAACAATATTGTTGAAAATTCATATTATACAACATTTGAACTTAATGGATTAGAGTTATACGCAGGAACATCAAATGGCATAGTGTTAAAGATAAATCCAAGATATGATGGATGGGTTACCGTTGAAAGCACTACAAATAGTCAACCGATTATTACTATTGCGGGAGATAATAGTAGTGGAGTTTATTATGTTCCATACCCAAGTAATGTTGCTTATACAACGTCTGCTGAAAGCGGGTTTACTAATGACTTAGACTCTGGGGATATTACTGCGATTACCTCTGCTAGTAACGGTTCAATTTATTTTGGAACTTCAGATGGGAATGTTGGGCTTACAAATAATCCTGCTGGTAAAATTGTCCGAACAATACCAACGCCATCTTTTGGACCCATTTTAGGGATATTCTGTACTAACAATAGCTGTAATTCTGGACAACAGGGACTATTAGTTTTTCAAGCCGAATCAGCTTTAATTCCAGCATTTGAATCTAGTGTTTATTCAAATGATCCATCTCAATATGATTATAAAACTAGGATGTATTATTTAGATTTAGAAAGTTGGATACCAGTTGTCTATGATCATGTTATCTCTCATAAAACAGTTACTATTGAAAGTATAACATATAATAATGTACCAGAATTTGTAACCACTATTACTGTTGATAAAGGCATAATTTATGCAGGAACTAATTTCTTCAATATTTATAGTGCTTCTTTGAAATGTAATCATGGTCAAGGGTGTAGCATTGCATGGAATAGTTCTCCAATCAATACCATACCATTAGATAAAGTTACTAACGGCAGTCAAGGTATTAGTAGCTTAAAAGTATTGGATAATGGTCAGCTATACGTTGTTAGTAGCCATTCTGAATCAACCATTAATGTGTATAAGTCAAAAAATACACATTAACTCGTACCAACCTTTATCTTTAAATTGTTGGGGAATAAACTCCCCAACAATTTTTATTTATCTTTGATTTACTCTATACAAATCGTGCAACAATCAGACATCAAGCAAATTTATTTGACTAACTTGCGATGTTTGTAATAAAATACGATCTTTATCTAAACTATGCTCAAGGTAATTCTTAAGCCGAAGTGGTGGAACTGGTAGACGCGCCGGACTCAAAATCCGGTTCTGGCAACAGAGTGAGGGTTCAAGTCCCTCCTTCGGCACCAAAAAAGTAATTAGAATTTCTTAGATTAGATCATAAATTTATTTTAAGTCCCTTCACACAATATTAAATTTTAAAGTTTCATTTGTATAAGTAATAAAGGTTTTGGCAATGAAAACGAAAAACGTATTAAAATTATTAATGTTAGTTTTAACATTATCCTCATGTTCAACGAGTGTAACGAGTTATGGTTACCTTAAAGAACATTATAAAATAGCTGAAGAAAAATTGGCCGATGGCTCAAGTGTTAAAGTCGGTATGGCTGAACCAGAAACAAGTTGGAATTGCGTATCAAATTTTGCTCAAAAAAATTATAACTGGTCATGGATTAAAGCTAAAAATATGGATTATTTACCAGCAGCAATTAATACTCTGAAGGCTAAGGCTATAGCTGATGCCAATAAAGAACATTTAAAGCCAAGTTACATTCGTCTAGACATACCTAATGAAGTTGACGTAGGTAGACTTAATGCTACTGCATTATCAGATGCAACTGCAAATTATTATAAATGTACCGGAAACATTCCTGTATCTAAATAATTATAATTAAGGTAAATATTTATAATAAGATAGCCCTGTAACAAGCTCTGACTTCTAAAAGTCAGAGCTTCCATCCAATTAACCACAGATCCTTAGCTCCAAATTTTTGGTAGCCCTTCTATGATATCTTGATAAAGTTTTGGTATATCTATTTGTTGTGGAGTAAAGTTATAATCTTTAAGTTCTAACCATTCAAACAATATCCAGCATTCTCTTGCAACCATATCAAAATCTGTAATCCCACTCTCTGAGTCTTTATCACTACCTGGATAATTATATGCCCAAGGCAAATATGAAGCAAATTTACTATTTAACCTACGACCTGCAGCTATTGCACCTTTAGCAGACATTGGCATTCTACCTCCATTACCTAAATTATTATTACTCGTTGCAGTCAATGCATCTGACCAACTGAGCCTACCATCGATTATTAAATCTAACATCATATGGTGGATAGGTATTGATGCTGGATTCCTTGCTACTTCACAACCAAATAACAGATATGTTATTCCTACTAATTTTTCCTTAAGCTTGTTAACTTTATGTTTATCAAACATCATTTTATAATAACCTTCATCAATTTTAGTGAGTTCATCTTCACCACGTATAATTTCTTTAATCCATGTGGCAATTAGGGAATCATTTATAAATTCTGGGATTATTTCGTTAAAATAGTTTTTATAACCTATCAAGATACTAGATACTTCTTTATAACTTCCAGCATTATCAACCATATCTTTACGTGAACCCCTTTGGTTACTTGAATACACACCAAGCCTTTCTAATGCTCTAGAACTAAATAAAGTCCAAACACGATACATGCTTTCTTTAGGATAAAACGTATTTGCTTCAGATGGTGATATATTTTTATAATTTTTTATTTCCCTAATTTGAGAACGATTAGATAACCTAACATGGCTCATGAAGCTAGTAAATCCATTTGGATCAAACCCATGGTAATTACCTAAGGTACGCCTTGTACGAGAATTTATTGCAAATGTTAATTTAGTATGAAAGATATTGTGGATGTAATCATTCAATATATTCATCCTATGTTCTTCTTTAAATAAAAAAACAACATTATAGGAACTATTCTTTTTAAAATAAAATGCCTTTAAAACTTCAAATATTTCTTCTTTATTATTAAAATTTTTTAAATCCTCTATAAATTCTTCTTTTAAAGACTGATAATTCAATTGTAAATACTCACCCACATATTTATGCTTATTTTGCTGTATGATAGTATCTAGCGTCTTCAATTTATTTAACGTTCGAGCAAATTTACCTACAAAGTTAATTTTTTTTATAGTTCGCATTTTACCTGCAGATTCAAATTTTCCGTCTCCTGCAAATCCTTTACTTTGCAACTCATTCTGAATTAAACTAATAAACCCATCAATAACATATTGATATTCAGATTTTATAATAACTTGATTGCTTAAAAGTAATTTATTAATATCTACATTTTGACTAATTATTTCTATTGAATGACGTATAAGTTGTTTACAAAATTCATCGAATTCCTGACTGAAACTGATATTTTGTTTTGTGTTAGTTAACTTGCCTAAAATTAAAAAAATTTCTTCTCTAGATATTGATGGATAAACTTTTTCATATATATCTTGAACTACTAGCTCTTGAGAAGCAAGGCTTTCCTCTATATCACCATCTCTAAAAATATCTCTTACTAATATAGCAATAGTTTGAAGACATACTCTTTTAAAAGTATTTTCTATTTCAGTTTCAATTTCAGAATCTTCAGTTTTAAGTTTTAATTTTTTCTGAACATAATACTCGCTACTTACCTCTCGAGAGTACAATACCTTAACTCCTAATGAATGTAGCATAAAGCTATATAGTAAGTTAACATTATTTTGAAAGTGTAGTGAAACCCTACTTAATGTATCAATTAATGTTTGATCAAATTCTTGATTAGAAAAAATATTGCGAAATCTATCTAATAAGTTAGTTTTATAGCTAGCATCTTCAATACATTTATTAACATCCTTTTCCAATAATTGCTTAAAATCAGCATAAGACATCTGCACATGATATGCTTTTTTATTAATGACTTCTAATAGTTGGTTTATTTTGGGATCATGACTATATTTTTGAAAATCATCATTAAAATTTACCAGATTATTATGGTAAGTACTTAAAATATTATCAACATTAAGAAATAGAAGAGTAAAATCTTTATCAACTATATATTGTTCAATAAAATTATTTAATTGATTAACATAATAATTAATGAAACTTTGATCACTTTGATAATAGCACTGCATATCTAATAATCTAGTATGAAGATTAATATAACTCTGGTGATCAATATTTTCTACAAGATTCATCCACCCCATTTCAACAATTTTTTCTTTAATAAACTTGGAATTTTGCATAAAATCATAAAATTTATTGCCGAAACTATATTCAGTATCAATTTTATTACTAGTCTCTTCATTTGAAGAATCATCATCATTTAAGCAAAAATAGTCATATTCTATTTTTTGATCAATCTCAGATGGTGTATTAGTTAATGCATTATTACCAGAAATAGAAATTCTGCGGACTTTTGCTGTTAGAGACTCCATAAATAACCTTCCCACAATATACTATATTTGATCGTACATTAAACTATAATCACATACTCTAGCATGATTTACTTAATTAATGAATTTGCTTTTGATAAAGAATTATTAATAAAATATTCTGGATTTTTAATCTTATCTTGAAAATTTTTGAAATATGTGGAAATTTGAAGTTTGGCATTTTGAGAAATGAAGGGAAATGGTTCATGTACAACCTCCACAAGCTTAGATTACGGAATAGAGAGAATTGATAGTTTTTAGAATCGACAGTTTTTACTTGTCAAAAAACTGTCAATTCAATAAAGAAACATACCTCAATAAAATACTAAATTTTACAACAATCTAATTTAATAGTTACTTTTTTAAAGCAGTAGTCACCTTAGGTAATGGCTTACCTTGCAATATATTCAAAGCCCACTGCAATTGGAAGTCATTTTTCAGATCGACATTAGCAATATCTTTACTTACGATCTTAGGCATTTTAGCTAATTGATCTTTATAACGAGCATCAAGATCCGCCTGGGTCTTTATTTGTTTAGGTGGAATAATCACAGGAGTATTATCTTTTTCTTTAGTAACAATTGTTTTATTTGGGTTTGCCAAATGATTGTTATAAGAGGCCTCTGACATATCCCAACTATCTAACAAATCAGTATATTCATTTTTTACTATAATATCTGGCTTAATTCCAAGTGCCTGAATAGAACGCCCTTTTGGCGTATAATATAAAGCAGTTGTTAATTTAATAGCAGTTTCTTTAGAAAGCGGAATTACCGTTTGTACAGATCCTTTACCAAATGTTTTAGTCCCAATAATTTTAGCTCGCTTATAATCCTGTAATGCACCAGATACAATTTCAGATGCAGAAGCCGTTCCTTGATTAACTAACACAACCATAGGAATACTTTTGAAAATAGACGGTAATTTTGCTAAAACATCACCATCATTATCTGTTGCATAGTCATCCGGCTTATTAAAAAACTTCTGATTAGAATTGGGTGCTCTACCATCAGTATAGACAATTAAGCTATTTGCAGGTAAAAATGCCCCTGCTACGCCAACAGCACCTTGTAATATACCACCAGGATCATCACGCAAATCTAAAACCAAACCTTTTAAGCTGTGATTTTTATTGTAAATAAGTGTTAGTAATTTAACTAAATTACTAACTGTATCTTGCTGAAAATCAGTCACACGGATATATCCGTAGTTAGGTGTTAACATCGCATATTTAACACTCTTTACTTGAATAACTGCGCGTTTAATTGTAAAATTCAGGGGTTTTAGTTCATTTTTACGTGATATAGTAATTGTAACAGGAGTACCAGCTTTACCACGCATTTTCTTTATAGCTTCATTTATAGTCATACCAGATACCGGCTTACCATCAATTCTAATGATAAGATCACCACTTTTAACTCCAGCATAATATGCAGGAGCACCATCAATTGGTGCTACCACCTTAATTCCAGAATTATCTTTATCTCGACTAACCTCGATACCAAGCCCGCCAAAAGCTCCGGTTGTCATTTCAGATAACTGCTTAAAATCATTTTGATCTAAATACTGAGAATGTGGATCAAGATTAGTCAGCATACCATTAATCGCGCCTTTTATTAATTTATTATCTGGTACACTTTCCACATAATAATTCTTAGTAATTGCATATACTTTAGCAAAATTATTGACCTCGCTAACTGGGATAGATGCAGCACCCAATCTTCCACCTAACAAATCATTCTCACCAGCATGCGAATAAACACCCACTGTAACAAAAGACCCACAGATAGCACCAATAATAAACTTACTTATCTTTTTCACTTCTAAAATCTCTCTTTATAAAATTACTTATTTTTCTAGTAGTACAGCTGCCTGAGCAATTGCAGCTTCACCACTTCCAACAATACCGACTCCTTCACTCGTTTTAGCTTTAATATTTACTTGATTTATTGCTATTGCTAAATCTGCTGCAATGTTTTCTCTCATTAAATCAATATAATCACGCAATTTAGGACGCTCGATAATAATAGTTGTATCAATATTAACAATTGAGAACCCATACTCAGATAAAACTGAACACATTTTACGTAAAAAGATTCGGCTACTAATTCCTTGATACGCTGCATCATTATCGGGAAATAAAACGCCTATATCACCAACACCAATAGCACCTATTAAGGCATCAGTTATTGCATGAATTAGTATATCAGCATCAGAGTGACCTAAAAGTCCTTTTTCATGCGGAATACAAACTCCACCAATAATTAAATCACGACCTTCAACTAATTTATGCAGATCAAAACCTTGACCTATTTTTATCATATATCATAAACCATCTAAATATCTTTCAGCATCTAAAGCAGCCATACATCCAGTTCCAGCTGAGGTAACTGCTTGCTTATAAATCATGTCTTGTACATCACCGGCAGCAAATACCCCATCTATCGAAGTAGCAGTTGCTTCACCATTTCTACCACTCTTAGTTATAATATAGCCATCTTCCATTTCTAACTGATCAATAAATATATCGGTATTAGGTTTATGCCCTATGGCAATAAAAACACCTGATAAATCTATATCTTTCTTGGTATTATCTTTATATTTAAGTCTAATACCATTTACTCCTTTATCATCACCTAAAATTTCATCTACTTCAGCATTTAATTCTAAGACAATTTTACCATCTTTTACTTTATGCATCATTCTATCAATCATAATTTTTTCTGCTTTAAAGCTATCTCTACGATGCACTAAAGTCACCTTACTACATATATTAGCCAAGTATAAAGCTTCTTCAACCGCTGTATTGCCGCCACCAACAACCACTACATCCTGGTTTTTATAAAAAAACCCATCACAAGTTGCACATGCAGATACACCACGGCCCATATATTTTTCTTCAGAATCTAAACCAAGATATTTAGCACTAGCTCCAGTTGAAACGATTAGAGCATCACAAGTATACTGCCCCATATCACCGATTAGTGTAAATGGTTTATTTTTAATGTCAATGGTATGAATATGATCATAAATAATTTCTGTACCAAATTTTGTAGCATGATCCAAAAATCTCTGCATTAAATCTGGACCTAAAACATGACCACCTAATTCTGCCGGCCAATTTTCTACTTCAGTAGTTGTCATTAATTGCCCACCTTGAGCAATGCCAGTTATTAACGCCGGTGATAGATTAGCACGTGCGGCATAAATCGCTGCAGTATATCCAGCTGGCCCAGAACCTAAGATTAATAATTTATAGTGCCGTGATCCCATTAGTAATTTCCTTCTCTGGCAATGTAACATTGATTTCCAATAACTCTATATTATCTCGTTTTTCAATATTAATTTTTAAATCTTCTGTGTTAATATTAATATATTTAGCAACAACTTCAACTAACTCTTTCTGCAAGTTTGGCAACCACTCTGGAGAATCATTTTCATCACCACATTCAGCAACATTTCGTTCATGTGCCAAAATTATTTGTAACCGCTCTTTAGCTACATTAGCTGTATTTTTTTTTCGGCCAAACAATAAATCTAATAACGCCATAATTAGTTACCACCCTTAAATATCCGCTGTAATAAACCTTTTTTTGGAGCTTTTATAAATCTTAGTTCTTTTTCTTCACCTAAAAACCTACCAACCACATCATAATAAGATTCTGCCACATTTGTACCTTTTAAATTAATTGCAGGTACTCCAGTATTAGATGCTTGCAATACATCACGTGATTCGGGAATAACCCCAATTAGAGGAATTCTCAAAATTTCTTCAATATCCTGTATTGATAACATTTCTCCACTTTCAACACGTTCTGGATTATATCTGGTGATTAATAAGTGGGCTTTAATCTTACTCTTACCTTTTTCGGCTAATTTAGATTTTGAATCTAGAATACCTAATATTCTATCTGAATCTCTAACCGAGGATACTTCTGGATTAGTAACTATAATTGCTTCATCTGCAAAGTATAATGCTAAAAATGCTCCACGCTCAATACCTGCAGGTGAATCACATATAATATAATCAAAATCTTTAGCTAATTCATCTAAAACTGTCTCTACACCTTCCTGGGTTAAAGCATCTTTATCTTTTGTTTGGGATGCAGCTAACACAAAAAGATTATCGCAATTTTTATCTTTAATTAAAGCTTGATGTAAATTTGCATCACCTTGAATTACATTTACAAAATCGTAAACGACTCTTCTTTCACACCCCATAATTAAATCTAAATTGCGTAAACCAATATCAAAATCAATTACAACGGTTTTAAACCCTTTTAAAGCTAAACCAGTTGCAAAACTAGCGGAAGTTGTTGTTTTTCCAACTCCACCCTTACCTGATGTTATAACTACTACTTTTGCCATTATTCGGGAAACTCCTAACCAACTGTTGCAATATTTAGCCTATCCTTATTATCTAAAGATACTACTACAAATTTATTTAACAAATTATCAGGTAATGCTGAATCAATTGCCCGATAAACCCCTCCAACTGAAATAAGTTCTGGGTTAAACTTTAATGCAAAAATTTTTGCTAATTTATCCCCATAACTCCCAGCTATAGCTCTACCTCTTAATTCACCATAAACATGAATATTACCAGTTGCAATAATTTCTGCACCATTTGATACAAAGTTAGTAATAATAATATCACCATCATTATGAATACGTGCACCACTTCTAACTGGTTCATTAATTACTAAGCTTTTATTATAAATGTGCTTTGATTTTTTGCTAACAGGTAAATTTATTATTGGAATATCTAATAAACAATCAGTACCAACTTTATTTACTATATCTCCTACATTTCTTTTAATTGAATGTAAGACAATACCAAGTTTTTGTGTGATTTCTTTAGTTACTAATACAATATTTTCAATATACTTAGCATCACAATCTTCTGTAAAAGATAATACAATAACATCATTAATACTTTGCATAGCAGATTTAAAATCTACTAACTTTGACTTAATTAGCTCCATTTCAGTCTTTACTGAAATATTTAATTCATAGTATTCAAAGCTATTATGAGTAAATTTGACATTTTGTTTTATCATTTGTTAAATTAGTCTTATAAAGAAAATATGCATATTTTAACATATTTTGAAGAGATTTCATACTAATTCTTATACTGAAAAGCCACCAAATCAAATTCGCTTAATTTAACCAAACAATATTCAAGTATTTGTGACTGTAAATGTTCATATTCATCCCAATCAGCTAATGTAGTAAATGCATATATTTCAACTGGTTGTCCAGTTGCAGTGGGCGAGATCAAGTATACAGCCAAGTCATCATCTTGAATTATATAGGGACATTTTTTCAAATAATCTTCTACATATAAACGGAACAATTCCAGATTTGTCACAACCTTATTCTCCATTTTATTAACCGCATATTCATTTACTAGATGCGATACATCATATTTAGCTGTTTCATTAGGCTTGAGTTGCTTAACACTATTTACATCAATAAAAATTGCAGTTTTAATTCTACGGTAACCATATTCTTTATAAGCACGGAAATTTTTAACTACTTCTGCTGTTAACATATAAGTTGGGAAGGTTGAAATAATGTTGTCAAGACTCTTAATTTTGACATTATTAATTGATATGCTTAATACAATACCATCTAAATTATACTTATCAATAGCAATCCGATCTCCAATTCTAACAATACCAGATGCTGCAGCTTGAACACTTGCAACAATACCTAACAAAGTATCACGAAATCCCAACAAAAATACTGCTGAAGCAGCACCAAGACCAGCGACAACCTTAGTTAATGATGAATTAGCGAAAAATGCTATTATAAAGATTGCGCTAAATATCCAAACAATATAAATAATTATATTTAAATATGGCTTTATGGGATAGTGTGGCGCTTTTTCAAATTTATGCTCATAATATGGATTTATAGCTTTAATACCACTAGTAATAATAAATATTATAGTCATAAACAAGTAAAACATCGACAGCTTATTGATAACTAAAGCTAAATAAGATGAATATAAGTCATCATTACGTATAACAAAATTACTCCCAATTCGTAAAATAATTGCTGAAACTAAATGACCAAATAACCCACTTTTAATGCTTAGTGCTAAATCCCTCAAGTATTCGGATTGGGAGGATTCCAGTCTAGGTTTTATCCAACAATTAATGACAAACTTTACTAAATAATACCCGAGTACTGCAAAAATAATAATTGAAGCAGTAACTATCAATCCACTTACAAATTTTACTAATGTAAAATTACTTATATACTGATGTGTAAAATTATCTAAAAAGCTTTCTATCATTTAGTATTACTCCATAATTTATAGCCAAACAGGTTTTAGGTAAGAATTATAACATTTTAAATTAGTTGATGGCTTTGTCCAATAATTAAAATAGCCTATCTATTATCGGATTATGTTATCAGATCATGTTATCAGATCATTATCGAACAAAGCTAAATATGTTATAATCAACTTTCAAGATCAATTAGTTTATTGAATGAGAATGTTAATAAAATCTATAATAAAATTACTTATCCTAGCTTTTAGCCCAACATTTATAAAAAAAGCTGAAGTTAAACCAAAAACTATCCTTATTATTCGACTTGATGGATTTGGTGATTATATAATATTTAGAAATTATTTATATTGGCTAACGCAAAATGCTAAATATAGTGGTTATTCCATTACCTTAGTGGGCAATATCATATGGAAAGAGTTTGCAGAGTATTTTGATAAAGATATAGTTAATAATTTTATATGGGTTGATCGCAACCAATTTATCAAAAATTTCAATTATAGAAAAAGCAAACTTCAAGAAATATGTAAACTAGGCTATGAAATCGTTTTATACCCTACACACTTACGCGAAACAATGTTTGGTGATTCTATAGCTAAGGCAGTTAGCTCACCTACTAAAATCGCAAGCCAAGGTGATGAAAAATACCGTTTTGGGCTAGAAAATAAAATAACAAACAAGATTTATACAGATATTATTTCTGCAAATAATAAAATCTTATTTGAGTTTGACAGGATTAATGAATTTTTTGCAAACTGGCAACAACATCCAATTAATAATATTAAACTGGAACTAAAATATAATAATAAAGCCATTTTTACTTTTGATTATGTTGTATTCTTTATAGGAGCAAGTAGCAGCAATCGTAAATGGCCAATAAGCCATTTTATAACGCTAGCACAAATGATATATGAAACATATAACATCAAAATTATTTTTTGTGGACCGCATGAAGACGCAAATTTAGTTAAGCAGAACTACTATAATGACCATAGATGCTATTTAATCAATATGGTCGGGAAAACTTCACAAATTGACTTAATCAATATTTTAAAATATGCTAAATTTGTTGTATCTAATGAAACTGTAGTTCCACATTTATGTATTGCACTTGATACTTGCGTATTTGTGATTTACAATGGAAATAATTTTAAACGATTTACACCTTACCCCAAACATATTACAAACAAATATTACGCCATTAACCATCCAAAAATTGATGAAAATCCAGTATGGTATACAGATATCTCTAACAAAAATAATTACACATCCAAGTTAAAAATGGAAGAAATTAGTGTTGAGATGGTTTATAACAAAATCTTACGTAATTATCTTTAATAACTTTGAAGTAATTTTTGACCACTGATACTCTCTTATACGAGAATATCCTTTATTTACCATATCTTTAGCCAACGTTTCGCTATTTATTAGCATATTTATCTTTGAAATAAGATCAATATAATTTGCAGGATCAAAATATAATGCTGCATCTGCACATATCTCATGAAAAATAGGAATATCAGATACAACACATGGAGTACCACAATGAAATGACTCTAAAATAGGAATCCCAAATCCCTCATAAAAAGATGGAAAAATAAAAACTGTTGCATTACTATATAATGCCTTTAATTCACCATCTGACACCCTTCCTGTAAAGACAAGCCCTTCCTGACTCTTTCCTTCTGCAACTGCAATTAAAGGTAAGTCAATATGTTTAGCAACCTTGCATAAAATATTAAAATTTTTGTGCATAACATTAGCTTGAGAGCTAACTGATAAAATGTATTGCTTACTTTGGAGCCCTAACTTTTGTATAATGCCATCGTTAGATTTTACTTTTTGTATATGTTCTCCACTATTACCTAAAACTATTATCTCACGCTTAATCTTTATAACTTCGAGAATTTCATTAGCTGAAAATTTGGAAACACTGGCTAAATATTTAACTTTTTTAGCTACTCTAGATATTATAAAACAGAACAAAAACTCCCGCAATGAGGAACGAGATTTAAGTAACTTAAATGGTATTGCATCATGAATAACAACTAATTGTTTTTTTTTGAATATTGGAGCAAAATTACATAGATTTAATAACAATCCATTTCTGCTTGCAAATGGCAACACTAACTGTTCCCATAAAGTTTGCTTCCTATCTATAAAACCAATACCACTTTTAACTACTACTACCTTAATTATTTTAAAATCATGTTCGATATTTTTAGGAACAATACACATAAATTGAATACCTGGTTGAGAATTTTGATATAAGATTTTATCTAATTCCTGTATAAGATTTATTGCAAATCTCTGTACTCCATTCACTTTTTGGATTAAAAAATAACCATTTATATAAAATTTATCTTGATACATAATTTTTTATAGCATAACAATGTTTGTATTAAACTAGACAATAATTATACCTTCTACACCAACAAAATATGTACTTATTTACCACGACCTAAACAAATCATATAATAAACTCATAGTAAAATAGCACCACTTGAATAAGTCAGGATACATATTGGAAAATAATCGATTAAAATAATGTATTTTAATGGAGGCATTTTCAATGTATAGAATAATAGGTCAACCAATAAATATAAGAAGAGTATATAAGATAGGAATTAATGAGTCAGAGTTGA
>JBKDHQ010000179.1:0-831 GCA_046336365.1 Neisseriaceae bacterium | reverse complement strand
TGCAATAATAGTAAATAGAGCAACAATTCTATCAGGTTTAGTAATATGAGAACTCTCCATGTTAAAGCCTTTAGTTTTTGTTTTATTGAACAAACATTCAATATTCCATCTTCTAGCATATAATTCAAAAGGGTTTTGATGAAACTGATTAGAAACTAACACGATCAATTCTCCTTTATGGTTTCTTCTTGCAGATACGAATAATCGGTTATCTAAAAGTTTCCTAATCTTCGTTTCAGCAACAAAGTTACCATTGGCTAACTTTCTGAACAGTTGATTCAATTTCTTAAGCAAAAGCTTACTTTTTACTGTATCAGTAGCAACAATGTTATCTTTTATCCTAAAGACAAAATTAATATTTTCTTGTAATAAGAATCGTAAGAATTCAATAGATGGAAATTCCCTATCAGCAAATAAATTGACAATTGTATGTGAACCATAATGTTCTATAGTCCATGAAATTAGTGATATACGATCATCTGTATTACTATTACCTCCATTATTGTCAAGAAAGATCCAATATAATGGAATAGCAATATTATGCCAATTGAAACTGAGAACTAGTAAATTTATTGATTTTTTCCCAAGCTTCCAATTGGTACGATCCATTGCGAATTCATGAGAGTTCTCACTCACTTTAAACAGAATATCGATTAATTTAGCATAGGCTTCAGCAATAATAGGTCTATCTAACAACCTACGTAGCGATCTTTCTTTACTATCATGTTTTGTGGCTTTACTGTTGATTTTACTTGCTATTTTATATAAACCAATATGACCTATACTGATGATAATTAGTACTACTTGTGCCAATAGTTTTGAACTTTTGAA
>JBKDHQ010000178.1:0-11514 GCA_046336365.1 Neisseriaceae bacterium | reverse complement strand
GGACTAACTCTTTAGCTAAGTCACATTCTGATAGCTCACCTTTTGGGTGAATAGCTTTAGGTTTCAATTTCATACCTTATCCATTTATAATAATTATTATTACGTTATTATCTCAAATTTCAACTGATTTTTCTAGGATTATATAATTCATTATACTTTTCAATGAAAGAAGTTTTATGGCCTTTAAAAATTCTAGATATTGATAATCAAATTGCTCTTATTCATAAAATTCCAATAAATATATTTATAGAAATATTAAGTAAAATTTTTTCAACTATTTGCATATTTCTTTTCATAAAAGGTTTAAAGTTAAGGTATGAAGTAAAGGTCTAAATAATAACCTTAAATAAAGTATATTGTATATAAATATAATATCATAAAATTAAAACTATATTTTAAACTATAAATGTGGATCTTTCTTTAACAAAAAATTATTATGCTACTTATTAAAGATTTTATTTATTATTAATATGTGTATAATTATAAATTCTTGACATATTAACACTTTGTTTTAATAGTACATGCTAGTTAACAATCATATCTAGATATAGAAATAAATATTTGTTAAACTATTTTTCTCTATTTTTATTCACACCTACCTACCTTAAAGATAGTAGCTTATGTGCCACTAATGCACCACTCTAATTATAAGTGATTGGTATAATTTATGCTATAATATTGATGAGAATGTGCTAAATAAGCCCATTAGGTGTATATTATGGGCTAGATATTTTTTGAGTAATTGGGGGTAGAATGCGTAGATTACATATATCATTTGATGATCAGATGTTAGAAGATATGACTAAATTCACTAATAATAAATCTGAATTTATTAGGCAAGCAATAATAGAAAAAATAGAACGAAGAAATGATACAAATGGAAAAAACTTTACAAAGATTATATATAAGATTGAAGAACTTGAAAATAGAATTATGCATAATGAAAAAATGATTTTTTTATTAAATGAAACAATTCAAAAACAGCAAGAATTATTATTAGAAACATATAAGGTTTTAACTTCAACTAAATATTATGTTATTGAAAATTTTGGTTTAGAAAATGCAGAATCAATAAAAAATGAAATTAGCGAAGCTGTAGAAAATAAATTAAACGAAATTATTAATAAAATTAACTTATAGGATAAGTAGATGGAAAATAAAACTAGCTATAATTTTTTTAACTGGTTACTAGATTTAAAACTTAATATAAAAATGCTTTTTAGGCTATTTTTTTTATTTTTATTACTTTATATACTATTGACATTTTTTATAGCTTATGTATTTTATAGAAAAGATTTTAATAACATAATTTTATTTTTCAAATATGGTTTTAGCGCAGTTTTTCATGGTGGAATCAATGTGGCTAATTATAATTTACAATATGGAATAGATCAAGGGTGGACATTATATAAGACAGTTTTTATTAAAAATTTATTTGCTTGGGTATTATTACCATTTATATACATATTATTTAGTAAAACAAAAAAAGATGATAATAGTTATATTCGTGGTGCGAAATTATTAGAAGCTGGAGAATTTAGACGTTGTATAAAGGAAACAGTATCATTACCGCTGGGACGAGAAATTAAAATGCCCTACTCTGCTGAGATAAAACATACTTTTATACTTGGTCGGCCAGGTACTGGTAAAACAAACGCGATTAATCAGATGTTAAGTGTCGTTAAAAAGAGAAATAATAAAGCTATTATTTACGATTATAAAGGTGATTTTTTACCGAAGTTTTATGATGAAAACACAGATTTAATATATAACGTTTTAGATAAAAGAGGCCTTGGTTGGAATATATTTAATGATATTGAGTCTATGATGGATTTAGAAGCTATTGCTAATTCAATTATACCTAGTGCTCCAAAAAATACTGACCCAACTTGGTATAATGTACCGCGAGATATTTTACGTGGAATCTTATTATATTGTCATGTAAATAATAGAAGAACTAATAGGGATGTATGGGAAATTTTAAAACTTGGAGCTGGTGAAATTGGCCGCCTTTTACGAAATACTCCTGGAGCAGAAAGAGCCGGTATACAACTAGGAGAAGACTCTACTAATGAAACCACCAATAGTCTAATGATGATGTTAATGCAGTACGCAAAAATATTTGATTTTTTACAATATACGGATGGAGACTTTAGTGTTAAGAAATGGGTTCAATCAGAGAATAATAATTTCATATTTATCACCAATTATGCAAATGTAAAAGATGCATTAAAACCAGCAATAAGTTTATTTATAGAAACTGTAGGGAGAAGTCTGCTATCTGAACCTGATGATATAGATCGTAGATTATTTATGTTTATTGATGAGTTTGGTACTTTACAAAAACTAGATACGATAGTTGATTTACTAACTGCATCACGTTCAAAAGGAGGAGCAATCTTTCTTGGTATTCAGGATATAGGTAGAATTGATAGTATATATGGCAAGGAAGCTAGGGAGTCAATAATTAATGCGTGTGGGAACAATTTAATTTTCGCAGTAGAAGATTTTTCTACGGCAGAATTTGCAAGTAAGAAGCTTGGGCATACTGAGTATTATGAACACCAACAAAGTCAAAGTTATGGTGATAATAGTGAAAGGATTAATGTTAATCAACATAAAAGACATGAATTTTTAGTTTTGGCAAGCGAAATTCAAGCACTAAAAGACCTAACCGCTTATTTAAAAGTAGCTAATGTTGGTATAACCTTTACAGAATATAATTATAAGAATTTTGAAAATCTAAACGAGGCTTTTATAATGAGAGAGCAATTTAAATTGTTTGATTATGACTCTATTCAAGAGCTTGAAAAGCTGGATTTTTACGAAGAACGGGTGGATGATACAGAATCAACTTCAGATTTAATGACTGAATCAGAAAAAAAGCAGGAGGTAGCTAAAGATTCGAATTCAGAAGCTGAAGTTATATCACATGAAAGATTCAAACCTAGTAATCGTTATAGTTCTTATTAAAAGTATATATTAATGCTTAGTTTACATAGAGTTTCTACAGGTCAAGCAAGCACTTACTATTCTGAAGATGATTACTATCTAGAAACAGGTGGTGAGTGGTACGGTAAAGCTGCTGAAGATTTAGAGCTAATGGGTAAAATTGATGAAGAGGATTTTAAAAAATTAGTTCAAGGTGAAGCTCCCAAAGGACAATTTAAAATACAGGGTGGAGGTAAAGATTTTGACCATACTGCTGGGGTTGACTTAACTTTTAGTGCGCCTAAGTCAGTTAGTATTGCCGGATTAATTTTAGATGATCAACGTATATTTGAAGCACATAAGCAGGCAGTTAATGCAACATTAGAATATATTGAGAATAATCTAGTTAGTGTTAGACTTAAGAAAAAAGGGAAAGTTTTAACCGAAAAAACGAATAATATTGCTGTAGCAAAGTTTCAACATATTGCTAGTAGGGAGTTAGATCCGCAGCTACATACACACTGTTTAGTTATGAATGCATCAAAAAAGGATAATGGTAAATGGAGAGCTGTGGATTATTATAAAATTTTTAAAAATAAAAAAATGCTTGGCCAATTATATAGAACTTCGTTAGCACAAAACTTGCAAAATTTAGGTTATCAAATAGAAGCTGATAATAAGGGCATGTTTGAGCTAAAATGTTTCGATGACAATTTACTAAAACAATTTTCTCAGCGTAGTGAACAAATTAAGCAAAGAGTTGAGGAGTTAAAAAAAGAATTTCCTAGTGTGGGTGAATCAAAGTTAAAGGCTATGGCAACATTAGATACACGTAAAAGGAAAGATGAACCGAGCGTTAGTGAATTGAAAGAAGAGTGGGATATAAGATTTAAAGAATATGGATTTAGTAAAAATTTATTAAAAGAAGAATTGCTAAAACAATTAAAATCCATACCAAAAGAAAAACAAACGATTGAAAATATAATTGAGAGTGCGGTTAATATACATATAGCAAACCAAGCTGTTATTCCAAAAGAAGATATTTTAAGCACAGCAATGAGGCTTAATATGCAAGATTACTCTATTAGTGAATATGAAGCAGCGTTATTAAATAACAAAAATCTACAAAGTTACAATAATAATCAGTTTTTTACAACTAAAGAAATAGCAGATATTGAGATAAATATAGTTAAGCAGATTAGAGAACAACAAAATACAGTTCAATCTTTACTTGAGATTGATGATATAGAATTAGGTATTAGCAGCTATGAATTAATGAAAGGTTTTAAATTAACTAAAGATCAAAAAAATGCTGTAAAACATATTTTAAACTCTAAAGATAAAGCTATTGCTATTCAGGGAGATGCAGGGACTGGCAAAACAACAATGCTAGATTGCATAAACTATATTGTTAATGCAGATAAGATAAATATTAAGGTACATGGATTATCATTTACTGGTAAAGCTGCATATGAAATTCAAGAAGCAAGTGGTATTGAGTCAGATACAGTAGCAAGGTTTATACATAGCCAAAAAGGGATAAATAGTGAGCCAGCAATGTATGTAGTTGATGAAGCTAGCATGTTATCTATTAAGGATATGGACTCACTTATGAATAGAATTGATAATAATGCTCGTTTAGTATTAATTGGAGATGTTAAACAATTGCAAAGTATTGGTGCAGGTAAGATATTTAGTACTTTGCAAAGTGAAAAAGCAATTAATACCGTAGTAATGAGTGAAAGTAAAAGACAGGTAGAGCAATTATATAAAAAATCTGTGCAGAAAATGGCGGAGAAAATTACTTCAGAAGCCTTTAATTTATTAGATAAGAGTGGCAAAATTTTAGAAATAAAAGATCGTGATGAACGGTTAATGCTTATTGCCAATAAATATTGTGAAAGACACAAAGATACTATTTTAGTTACGGCAACTAATAGAGATTGTCAAGAATTAAATAATATTATCCGTTGGAAGTTGCAGAAAGAAGGAAAAATTGGTACTGGTGACATTGGGCTTATTATGAGAGAGCAGAAAACTATTATTGAAGAGCAGAGGTTTTTCTATCAGAGTTATAATATTAATGATTTAGTGGTAGTAAATACTGATATCTTAGGTAAAGCAGGCCTTGAGGGAAATATAACATATATAGATAAGAAAAGTAATTCAATAACAATAAAAGATAAGAATAATAATAATTATGACATTAATCTTAGTAAAGATGGAGCTGATTTATCGGTTTATACTGAAAAATTAAAACAATTTACACATGGTGATAAAATAGTTTTTTTAAAGAACGATAAAGGTTTAGGCATCAGTAATGGCCAAACTGCAACTATACAAGAAATTGATTGTAATGGAAAAGCTAAACTAACACTAGATAATGGTAAAACACAAACTATAAATTTAAGTAAGCAATATAAATATGTAGCGCATGGTTATGCTCTCACCGATTATAAAGCACAAGGTCAAACTGCAAAAGTAGTTATATATCATGCTGATACATATAATGTAGTGAATTTTAATCAAGCTTATGTGGGTATTACTAGGGGGAAAGAAGATATTGCAATATTTACAGACGATAAGGTTATGTTTAAAGAAATGATCGAAAAAGAACAAGAAAAGACAACAATTCATGAATTTGAACGTAATGAAAAGAAGCTAAGAATAAAAAATAAGGCTGACTATAATAAGCCCAATATTACTCAAAAGTATAATAACTTTTGATTAGCTGCAATTCGATTAAGTTATTGTTTTATATTTAAAATATACTAATGTTACATATCAAAATGTGGTATAATATCTATATAATATAAAGGGTTTAATTATGTTAAAAACTGACATTAGTAACAAAGAAGGACGTAGAGAGTTAATAAATCACGTCTTGCATGAATCACACTTAGAAGGCTTTGATGCCACGCCTAGTTTTGCTACTTTACTCGATAATTTTATTGAAGGCAAAATATCTTTGGATGCAGTTCAAAGTATTATTCTTAAAGAGTCAAATAAATTTGCCATGGAGAAGAAAGTGAATAAAGAAGAAATAGTTTTCTCTAAAACAATGGACTACGAGATAGCTCGAAGCACACTTATTGGTTTATCAGCAACTTTATATCATCTTGAAAGTTTTGAAAAGGATAAAAATAAGCCAGATTTAGGAAAAATTAAGTTTTATAAAGATGCAAGTAGTGCCTTATGGTCAGAATGTCATATTCTTTGGAAAGCTACCGAAGAAGATATTGAAAACATTTTTGAAACTATCTCTCCGATTTTAAAAGCTTGTAATTTATCAAAAAGCAAAGAAGATAAAGAAAAAATTATTGAAAATAATAAAATGTTTTTACAGTCTTTAATAGATAAAGTCGGCCTAAGAAAAGCAGAAAAGAATATAAACGAAATAAAAATAGCATAAAGTATGAGTCTAGATTTTGAAATTGCAAGCCTTATGCTCAATAAGGCTAAAAATGACATATTAGAACAAGGTATCGAAGCAGTATCTAAACCAACTCTCATTATTTTAGGTGGTCAACCAGGATCTGGAAAATCTTCTGGAATCAAATCAATAGAATCTGAAGAAAGATTTAAAGGAAATATTATTACTTTAAGTGCAGATGACTTTAAGCTACTTTATCCAAATTATGATCAACTATTATTAATAGACCCCATTAAAACAAGCTATCTAGTACAACCATACGCTAATTATGTAACAAATGAATTAAAAAAAGAATTTGCAAATAAACAATATAATCTTATTATTGAAGGAACTATGCGGACAGTAGAAGTTCCATTATCTACTTGTAGTGAATTTAAAAATAAAGGTTATATAACGGAAGCATATATAGTTGCTTCAAATTATTATGCAAGTAGATCTGGTTGCTTAACTCGTTTGGAAAAAGAAATCTATTTGCAAGGTACAGGTCGGTCTGTGCCAATTGAAAGCCATGATGCAGCCTATAAGAATATACCAATTACGTTAGAAGCTTTAATGAATTCTCAAAAATTAGATAATATTACCATTTTGTCTAGACAAGGAGAGGTACTAGGGAATTTAAAGAATGGGGATAATATTTTATCAATTTATACGGACCATCGTAATAAACTTAGTTCATCCGAGCACAAACAAATTAATGAAGATCTAGATAATGTGCTTAAAATTATGCAAAATCGTAATGCTGGTATTCAAGAGATTACTCAGGTTAATTCCCTAAAAAGACAATTTAACACAGATTATTCTTATAAAATAAACGAAACCAATCTAGAAGCTTTAAAAGATAATGATAAAGTTTTTAATAAAACGCATCGAGAGCAAGAATTAGATAAGTATGTATATCCTGATACAAATGTTTTAAAGAATAATTTTAATGTTCGTGACAACACACAGTTATCTAAGCTGGAAATACTAGCACAGGCTAAAGCTCAAATCAGAGGGATACCTTTAGGAAACTTTGACTATCCTCATCTTAAAAATATTCATAAAGAATTATTTGGTGATATATATGATTGGGCAGGCAAAACTAGAATTGTGGATATAACTAAAGGATATTCAACATTTTGTAGAAATGAGTATATAGAACCAGAAGTTAATAAATTATTCAATAATTTATCAGAAAAGGATAAGTTATTGACTATTTATAAGGATAAGAAAGAATTTGTCCAGAAATTTTCATACTATTTTTCCGAAATTAATGCTGTTCATCCTTTCAGAGAAGGTAATGGCCGAACTACTAGAGTATTTTTTGAACAATTGGCATTACATAATAACTATAAATTAGATTTATTAAATGTCTCTAAAGAGCAATGGATAGAAGCTTCAATTGCAGGATTCAACTTTGATAATACTAAATTGGAAAATATATTTACTAATGCACTACAGCCAATAAACCTAAGCCAAAAATTAGAAATTGGCAATCAATCTAATGCTAAAACAATTAAGTTTGAAGACAGTACGAAACAGTCATTTTCTCAAACACAAATTAATTATAATAATCCTGCATCTATAAATAATCCTGATTTTACCCAACCCAAGATTAAAAACAAACAAAAGATTAAAGTTTAACCAATTAAGAGTGTAGTCAAAGCTAAATTATCCTAAAATTTTCCATGCTTCTAAACTAAGATGTAAATGCCCTTTATATTTTAATTTATTTTTACCAGCCCAATAAGCAACTATATAATCTTCTTGATTTTTAATAAGTGTATCCATTTTATCTGGACATATTTTAGCAACTTTAGTTACTAATTCAGCATATATAGATGTTCTATCTTCTACAGATAAATTATAAAATGTTTCTTTAACTTCTAATTCCTTTTTAGCTAATTCTTCTCTTCGCTTATTATCTTTTTCAGCCTCTATCATTTTTAACTTATCTTCTCTATTTTTAGTATTTTTCTGTTGTTCAATTTTATATAATTCATCAAGAGCATATTCTCCATTAAGAGTATCTTTTAGATATTTATCAAAATTTTTAGTAGAATTTTCTTTAGCATATTTAATACTTGCTACAACGTAGTCTTCACCTTTCTGTAAATAAAAGTTTTTAATTAATTCTTCGGTAGCTTTAGATATTTTACGTTGAATATTTTTAATTATAGAGTTTATTTTATTAGTAGTATTTTCTTCTTCGATATTAACAGCTTGAACATCAATCACCTGATTTGGTAATGAAATTTTCTTACCAATAACATCAGTTATAAATTTAATTTTTATTACCCTTCTACCAAGCTTTTCTTCTTTATAAGTTACTCTTAAATCAGTCTTTTCATTAATTTGTTTCACTGATGGATTAAGTACTCTCTGTTTAAAACTTTTATATTCAGGATATTTATCTGTTACTCCAAACTGAAGTTTTAAATCATCAACTAAAAAAGTTCTAGTTTTAAAGTCTTTACGCTGATAAAGTAACTTATACAACTTGATTGCATAAGCACTATTCATCTCTAATAAATAATGTAATTGGAATTCAGTAAAAGCACCATTAACTTCAACTAAATATGGTATTATTGCATAATTAAGACGAAAGTGAAAAATACCATCTTTATATCTAGCATAAGGTATTATGTTTATCATTTCAAATTCAACTGTACCATCTTTTGATATTTTCCTTAAATGGAACATTTTTTTCATAATTCGCTTTGCTGTATTTTCTATTTCGTGAGAAATAGTAGAAAAGCTTGTATTCAAAAGATTAGCTAAATTTTTATTACTAATAAAAAATTCTTTATCACTTTTACGTTCAACATAAGCATAATCATTCTCTTTACAAGATGCAGTGGCAATTTCAAATATTTTTATTTCGTGTGCAGAGAACTCTTGTGCATAAGGTGATTCAATTAAGTGATTTGATTGTCTAAATTTCTTATTTTTTACAGATATTTCAAAATTATCAGCCATTTTTTAATCCATTGTGTTGAGGATTTGCTACCTTTATATATATCCTATTGATATTAAACGATATTTTATATATAAAACAAATGTAGTTTAATACTGAAATGATATATATTGGATAAAAAATACCCAAGTATTAACAACAAACCCAGTTATTATAGCATTAATTTTGTGTTTTTGCTACTTTTTATTGAGTTTATGTTGCATTTAATTGAGAATTTGCTACTTTTTATTGAAGATTTGCTACTTTTTATTGAGTTTTTGTTACTATTTGTTGCTATTATGCTACATTTTATTGAGGATTTGCTACCTTATATAGTAATTAATACAAATATAACATTAACTTACAACTGCTATAAATAATATAAATATAATAAATAACTTAAATAATAAAAATAATTATAAATAAATTAAAATAACAACAACTATATAACAAATAATATATAAAAATCATATTATGTTTTGTTGTTATTATTTTTTTAAATATGTATTTTAATGTTTTAAATTACATAAATTTGATATATTATTATTTGAACATTAACAAGTTAGGAACTTTATATATTAATATGTAATACGTATATATAAGTAATATGTATTTAATCACCATACGTATTACTCATACCTAGATTTGATATTTTATTTAATTTTTAACTTAGTTTTTTAGGCCTACCTTGCTCAACTCTAACTAATTCTAAATTTTTTATAAGTTCTTCTGAACTTAATTCACTTACCATTTTTATACCTAACCTAATTATTTCTGATTTATAAATCATTATTTCTTCTCGCATACAAGTTTTAATTATATTATTAATTATATGATTATATGACTCTGGTAACATATATGTAACTCTTATCATATGATCTTGTGTTACATTAGATGTTGTTATATTTTCATTCTTTATATTGTTAAGTGAATTCATTATTTGATCAGCCTTATCAAACTGACTTAGTTGATCAGCTAATGGATTATTTATAATTGATGTCTCTTTTTTATTTGTTGTTGTTTTTTCTAATAATTTATCTAGATCTTTCTTCATGTCAAATTCCTATAAAATAACTAATTTTGTAAATATTCCAGAATTTCATCTGTTAGCAAAGATATTTCATTTTTTGCTGATGATACATTACCTGTATATACAGATTCTCCAGTTAATTCTGTTTCACAATAGATAACCCTTGTTTTTATTTTAGTAGATAGTACTGGCAATTTGCCATTTTTTCTATACTTTTTTTCAACCGTTTTAAATAAATTTGTATCGTTGGTTCTACTTATAACGATCACAGAC
Source organism: Neisseriaceae bacterium (assembly GCA_046336365.1). Classification (GTDB taxonomy): domain Bacteria; phylum Pseudomonadota; class Gammaproteobacteria; order Burkholderiales; family UBA11063; genus Aquella. The sequence goes on along the minus strand of JBKDHQ010000178.1, from coordinate 912 downwards.
TTTAATTTTTCATTATTTACGGTAGCTGCTTCTATTAGAGGTATTGTATCATCTTCAATTGCTCTCATATCTACAGATGTTGGAACTGCAGGAATTATTGCTAGGTCTGTAACCAGTAACACAGAAGCATTAATTAAAGCATCTTTATTTGGGGGGCAATCGATTATAATATAATCATACATCCCTATCAACTTTCTTATCTCTTTATGTGCATTTCCATGAAAATCAGCTAAGCTTAAAACAGTACACGGAAATCCACTTTCTTCTTCAGAATTATATGCCCATTTTGTTGCACTTCTTTGTTTGTCGCAGTCAAGTATTGCTACTTTTTTTGAGTGCCTTATAGCTAAAGTTACACCAATATTCATAGAAAGTGTGGTTTTCCCAACCCCACCTTTGGTGTTAATTAATGTAATTATTTTTGTGTTCATCCATATATCCTAAATAAAATAATATGTATTATAGCATAATAAGTATTATTAAATAATATATATTAATATATAATACGTATGGTGGTTTAATATGTATATATAGTTAATATGTATTATTATAAAATACGTATTATAAAATTATAAGTATTACTAAGTTATACGTATTAATTATATATATGTATTAATAGATAATATGTATGTATTAATAATACATATTTATGTTATATTAAGACTTTCTAACTATTTGAATGGCTAAGAGTAATTTCTAATATTATTTATTATGAGTATTTTTAAATTAGTTATCCACATAATTTGTTAATAAATTTTTAATAAAGCTATATGGATCAGCGGGCACATTTAAACAGAAACTTACGGTTCTGTGTTAATTTACTCAGTAGATAGTTAGCTTATGTGAATAAAAAGGCTCTGAATAAAATTCAGTGTTTCTTATTGTTTCATTTTAGTTGAATACATTCGTTGC
>JBKDHQ010000177.1:0-2010 GCA_046336365.1 Neisseriaceae bacterium | reverse complement strand
ATAGAGCAAAATTTAGGTAAAGAATATTTAGTTTATTGTAAACTAGATGAAAATTCAGTAACTGTAAAGACAGCTGCTTGATTATGTGAATATTTCTATGAAATGGTTAAATTTGGTCTTGACAACAGGGCTCACTATATTGTCTTGTATTCATGAAATTTTTCCTTACTAAATAAATTAATAAAATCTAACAATATCTTAATTAATTTTGGAATGCTCTTGTGCTTATGTCATATTCTTAGGGTGATTTTTAATGTTTAATTTAGAAATTTTAAATATAATTGAACAATCTAAAATAAAGTATTATATATAATGTAATGAAAAAAAATATACGTTAGTATAGACCTAATTTAATGAAAATATCTACCAGAATATTTCATATAAATATTTATCCTCTAATCACACAGAGATTATAGTTAAGAGTATTATATCACATTAACTGAATGCCACTGAGAGCCCCATACCTAAAGCCTAAATTAAATTTATTAGCTTAGTTTAATTTCAATATGAGAGGAAGATAATTTCATACCAACAGATGATTTCCCAACATTTCCTAAGCCATTATTAAGGCAAGTAAGCTTAGTTAAATTAGGTAATGTACTAATGGCTATTGCACCAGCATCACCTATATCGTTATTACTAATATTTAAATAATTTAATTTAGTTTGTTTGGTAGCAATGTATAATGCCCCATTAAAGCCTATGTTATTCTTACTAATATCTAATTCAACCAAATCAGTTAAGTTATTAGTAATTACCTCTGCTTCTTCAGGACCTATATTTGTATTACTAATATTCAAGTGAGTTAACTTGAATAACTGTGCTATAACTTTTGCTCTATTGCCACTTAAATTGTTGCCGCTGATATCCAACTGAATTGTCTTAATATTATTATTGTTGTTTAAAATTGTAACTAACCTTTTTAACTCTTCTATATTAATACCTATACCTACAGTTGTGCTGATCATATCTGGAATAATCTTTAATTTTAAACTTCTTAATTCTAGCATCTTAAGCATATTAATTATATTTTTATCATCTAATTTATTAGAATCAATTAATATTTGGGTATTTTTATGACGTTCCACTCCAACATATCCACTTCTAGATAACAGCTTAATATTTTTTAAATCTTCTTCCTCACAGTAGCTTAATATGTGATTTTGAGTATCTTCAATGCAAAAATTATTAAAAATATAACTACTACAGAATATATCCATATCTTTTAAAGTTCGATCCAAATATGCTTTATCTTGATCAGTTACATTATTAATGTTTGATTGATATTGACCATCAATTAACTCATCTATTTCAGAAGTAGTATTTGTTTGACAAAACCAATTGATTATACTTTTATTTTGTGTACCATGCTTTGCTAGGATAATACAACAAGTTATCAAATCTTCTACATCTTTTACGGCTTGCTCAGGAGCATCTATTAATTCTATTATTCTATTTACATATCGAGGAATTTGATATTTAGAAAGATCTGCTTGATTAATTTTACTTTGAATGCTTAAAAAAATATTATTTAGCAATATCTTAGTATTTATTGGATTTTTAGCTAATGAAATAATATGATGTTTGTTTTTTAACGCTATACATAAAATATTATGTTTAATTTTTAATGAATCGGGATTAGTCTTATGATAGTTTCTGAAATATGAGTTTTGGGTTATCTTAAATTTATCTTTACCATCATTTTTTATAAAGGCCCCATAAATAATATTCGTTTCCATTTAAGTTCCTTTGGCAAATATACTAGCATTTCTTTTGCGTTTGTGAATATAATAAATAATTTATTTCTCATAACTAGCTGTAGAGGTATCAATTCTACACAACTTTTAAATAATATTTATTATAAATTTAGGGAGTTTCTCCTGGATTAAACGATGAAACGCGACAGCATAGTTGTTGACGGAGTAAAGAATTCTTAGAAACTCGTTGTAAATATTTGGTTATAACCTCATTTGGCGTTCTAAATTTAAGCGTTTTTCTAGGACGATTATT
>JBKDHQ010000176.1:0-32007 GCA_046336365.1 Neisseriaceae bacterium | reverse complement strand
CTTACCCTCTGTCTCTGATAATTCTTTATCTCTGCATTATTCTGCCGCGCTTCGCTTGCCTGCTCAAAAAAATAAACAAAACAAGTTTTATGTATTTTTTTGACCTATTTTTTAGTTGCATTTCATTTTTTAATTTGCGTGAGTGCGGCCCACTCAATCATGAAAAGCAATATTTCACTCTTTGAGTAAGTATTTGTAAGTATACTGCTTTGAATAAAGATCATAAAGCTAAAACTATTATTTTATGTGGAGATGATATAGTTATGGATGTGGTAATACTTGGTAATTTAAGTTAATTTCTACATTTTTCTGATAATGTAAATTCATTGTTCATAAAGTGCTTTATCAAACTGTTTTTGATTAATTTTCTTTTCCATTTTAGCTATAACAACAGTTGCAACACTATTTCCAATTAAGTTAGTTGTTGATCGTAACTCACTCATGATTTTATCAATACCAAGTAAAATAACAATAGTTACAACTGGAATTTTGCCATGCATAGCAGCTAGAGTTCCAGCTAATACTATAAATCCAGCACCAGTTACACCTGCTGCACCTTTACTGGTTAGCATCAATATTAGTATTATAATTAAATGTTCTTGCCAAGTTAAATGAATGTTAAATGCTTGACATAAAAATGCAATAACTAAAGTTAGGTATATATTTGTACCATCAAGGTTAAAACTATATCCAGCAGGAATAACAATACCAACAACGGAATCGTCAATACCTGATTTGGTTAATTTATTCATTATCGGTCCAAGTGCACTTTCACTTGAAGAAGTTGCAAATACTAAGATTATTTCATCTTTTATATAGTTTAGAAATTTAAATATGCTAAACCCCGCTATTTTTGCAATTATACCTAAAACTACTAAAATAAAAAAAATACATGACATTATCATAGTGATAATTAAAGCCAGCATATGTAAAAGTATATCAATGCCAAACTCTCCGATCATAAATGCCATTGCTGAAAATGCTGCAAATGGAGATAGCCACATTATGTAAGATAATATTTTAAAAAAGAAATTTTGAATTTTATGTAAGGAAAATATTAATTTATGTTGCCATGGCTTTGTGGTATAGAATAATATAAATCCTAATATAATTGCAATAAATAATATCTGTAAAGTGTTTCCTCTTATAAATGGTTCAATTGGGTTTGTAGGTATAACAGTTGATAAAATTTTAAGAAAACCGGTAGCTTGTTGACTATGTTCAGTATATTGTGAAATTAGGGATGGATCAAGGGTACTAATTGTTAAATTAAGTCCACCTCCCGGATTAAATAAATGGCCAATTAGTAAACCAAGTAATAATCCTATCGTAGAAATTGTCTCAAAGTAGATAAATGTTTTTAAGCCAATACTTCCTAGTTGCTTTAAATTCCCCATACCAATTATTCCGCTTAAAACAGTAAAAAATATAATTGGTCCTACTAAAATTCTAATTAAATGAATGAAACTATCAATAATTGGTTTAGTATTTTTAGCAAGAATTGGAAAGAATATTCCGAAGATAATTCCGGCAAACATAAAAATCAGAACCCAAAGCCATAATTTGAAATACCATGGTGTTTGTTGCATACTACACACGTTTTTATATAAATAATTAAGCATTGTAACATTTACTTATTATGCTTTACAAATTATTTAATCTTTATCTAGTAGCGTCCATTGTTCATTTTAAGTTGATAATTAATTTCATAGAATATTTGCTTTACAGTTGTAGGTATTTTAACTTGAGCAATACATTTTTGCTGTTAAACAAATTTGTAATTACTTCTAAGAGTCCGCTCCAAGTGTTCTCCATAATTAATAGGTGTGAATTTAATGGGATTAGTTTCTGTAATGAAATTAGATAGTGGTGCTACATATGTATCTAAGTTGCAATTGTAAAAAAATGGTATTGAATAACGTTTTTTATTCCCAGAATTGATAACTCGGTGTGGAGTAGCTTTGATTAGTCCATTACTCCATATTTCCATCATCTGTCCTGTATTTAGAACTAAACCATTATTTAAACATGGCACGTCTATCCACGAATCATTTTCAGGATGTTTCACTTGTAATCCTCCAGTATCATCTTGAGCTAATAGAGTTAAACATCCATAGTCAGTATGTGGGGCTGAACCAAATGAGTCGGTAGAAGTATCTTGTGTTACAGGTGGATAATACAAAAGTCTTAAGAAAATATTAGGATCAGTAAAGTATTTATCTAAATAATCGTGAGGCATACCCATAGCAATCGAAAATATCCTAATTAATTTCTTACTTAGAGTTACCATAGCCTGATAATATTCCATAACATACTTTTTAAAATATGGTAATTGTGTCGGCCAAATATTATGTCCAGCAAGTGAACTATTTACCCATTTTGGACTTTGTAATAATGGAGATTCATCTAATATCATAAATGATTCACTTTGGTTAGGTTTTTTTGCACTACCTAATGTAGAACGAGCTAAGGTTGACATATTCATTGGAATATAGCCACGCAAGTTATCCTTATACTTTAACTGCATTTTTTCATCTATACCTAACTCATGAAAGTCTTTTGAAGCTTGAAATATGTTATCAATAATATTTGTAGGTATCTGATGATTAATGAGTTGAGCAAAACCTAATGTAGAGTATGCTTCAAAAAGTTGTGATGCAATTATTTCGATTCCGTTATCATCCTCTTTAAATAGAGGTGTTAAATCAATAATAGGAATATCGCTTTGATCCATGTTAAACCCTTCTTTTGTCTATTTATTATTGCTAGTACATTTTGCGTGTAATGACTAAGGTAATATAGTATAGCATTTTATCATATGTTTGTATTTGTTGAGTTCATGACTATACTTTGCTGTTAATCAACTCTTTTAAAATAATCATAGCTTTTAATTCAGGATAATTACATATGAAATCTTCTATAATATAAAGATTTTTATTATTGTATTCTCCAATACCTAATTTAGACAGTATATTATAAAGTATAGGATTATTTAATTGTGCTTTAACTAAATCTAGTTCTTCATCGTTTAGGTTAATTAGCTCACCTTCACTATTTAAGAAAGAGAATAATTGTTCTGAAGAGACCGTATTTTGAGTATCAAGAGCCCTATGAAAAAAGATTGTTGAAATAATTAATGCGCAAAAAATAAATGCTCCAGTTCGGTCTTTTGCTGATTTGCATCCAGCAATAATTATAGGCTGTTTTTCTTCAGCTATTGTAGATGTTATAATAACTAATAAACCAAATATTTTCCTTGCAGTCCCCATATGCTTAAATTGTTCTGCTTGCAATAATGATATTAAATATTCTGATAAATATATTATATGACTGGCAATAAGTTTATGATTTCTGATGATTTTTGCTAAATTGTTTGTATCCTGTGCTTGACGAATGATATTTTTTAGATAAAAAGTTAATTTATGGGCTTGAGACTTAGTTCCTTCTATTTTGGGTATTAATGTTCCTGTTCCTTTACCATAAGAACTGATAAATAATCCATAATAATTTATGTGTGTATTTTTGCCTATAGCCTCTCCAATTTTATCGTAATTATTTGTATACAGTTTTCTATCAACCACATTATTTAGAAAGCGTACATTGATAACTGTTGCTGGATATTGTTTTCCTTTAATGGCTTGTTCTAATAGAGCGTTAATGTCTGAATTAGCATTACTATTACTTTGTTTGGGGTATGAGCCATTTGTTTCAATTTTTATTGAATAAGGAGAATTTTCGATGATAGAGCAAAAAAAATCCATTATTACAGTATTATGATTGATTCCTACTGCATTTTCTATTGGTGTGCTAAGCCGGTTATTTGATGGATGTGTTTTATGTCCTTTAACTGTAAATGATGCGTTTATATTTGAAGTGGTATAGGTTTGATTAACTAAGACAGCAGAGTTATTATGTACTGGTTCTGTAGGGTCATACTCCATATTGGGTTGAAATGAGAGTGCACTAGATCTTGTGAGCGCAAATTTTTGTTGATGGAAAGGCGGCATAATATTTTGAGAATAACCATTTATAACTAATAAGAATTCTTCAAATGTAAATCCAAAAAATTGATTAAAATATTTGTCGTGATCATCAATTTTTTGTATCTCATTTGTTTTTATTTGCGCAAGTTTTTTATTTTTGATTAGGGGATCTTTGTCATTAAAGTACATTATAAGGTTGATTCCTTGTTTAGTATAGTTGGCACATAATGGTCGTTGTGTTGGGGAAGCTGATATAGGGCGAGTTGGGCGATTTATTGTAGAATTAGAATCATGATTTTGGTTTGGGTTATTCTGCGTTAAAGAGATTGTGCTTGATGTTGTAATCTCAGAATTTTCCAACTTCTTTGTTTCTGCAAATATTTCTTGCTTGCTGGAATTTATAGAAATAGTTGTCGGTTTATTTTTAGATTGTAGACTAGAGCTCCGAGGAGGTGGTACCGGTTTACTTGTGTTAACATTTGAAAGAGAGCTAGAATCACTTAAACTTAGTTTTTGAGAGATTTGAGGGCTCGTAATTGTGCTGTTTGTGTTCCCGTTAAATGTTGTTCTATATGGGGGAGTTATTTGAGATTGAGCGTTTACCGTGTTATTGGGGAAAGTAACGGTAAAAATTTCATCTGATGATACTCTTAAAATAGGAGGCTCAACTTCAGATAGGTTGTTTGAACCAATAAGTAAACCTAAGAGTTTTTTTTCATCCATAGTACTACTCTTACATATATTATTTGGTGAAAAAAGTGATCTTGCTTTATTTATTTTGTCATCTTTAGAAGTATTTGTTTGTTTGGTTCTTTGACCTGATGGAATATTTAAATTCATTTTATTTTCCCTTTGGTGTTAACTAAAAAAATAATATTCAGAGAATTTGCTAATGCAGAACAAATTATAAGATTATGATACAAGAAGTCCGTACTTTATTATTAAACGAATTAAATTGATACCCTATGTGTCAATATAAAAGATGATATAAAAAATTGGGGATTCAAGTTATATATAAAATTTGATTTGAATTAATAATGCAATATTATAAATTAATTTACCGATAACTCATTCATAAATTTAAGTGGGATTTATTTTTATCTTAACAAATTTTTAATAACTTTACGAAAAAATGTAAGTGATTATTAGCAATATTTCTATACGTTTAATGCCCAATAACAAAAAAAGTTGCAGCATTTCATTGAGTCATGCTAAAATTGCGGTTCTCATCTTAATGTAGATGTTGTGAAAATTGTTGGTCAATTGTAACCAACACCTTGTTTTCAAGGGAATAATAAGAAAGGTAAAAATATGAGTCTCGGTTTATTAGGCCAGAAACTGGGCATGACTCGTGTTTTTGATGCAGATGGTAACTCTATTCCAGTTACTGTTTTGTCAGTTGAAAACAATCGAGTGGTTCAGGTTAAAACTCTGGAAGCGGATGGTTATACTGCTGTTCAAGTTGCGTTTGGTGCAAAAAAAGCTAATCGCGTGAATAAGCCTCAGAAAGGTCACTATGCTAAAGCAGGTGTTGAGGCAGGAAGATTGTTACATGAGTTCTCTGTAACAAATGAAGAATTATCTAAATTCCAACCAGGTAATGTGGTTGCGGTTGATATGTTTGCAACAGGTAATCTAGTAGATGTTACTGGTACATCAAAAGGTAAGGGTTTTGCAGGTGCAATAAAACGCCATAATTTCTCATCAAATCGTGCATCACATGGTAACTCAAAATCTCATAATACTCCAGGTTCTATTGGTCAAAGACAAGATCCAGGTCGTGTATTCCCAGGTAAGAGAATGGCAGGGCATTTAGGAAATGTTACTGTTACTACACAAAATTTAGAAGTAATTCGTGTAGATACTGATCGTGGGCTTATTTTAATAAAAGGTGCAATTCCTGGTAGTAAAGGTGGTAATGTAATTGTTAGACCTAGTGTTAAGGCAGGTGCATAATGGAATTAAAAGTTATAAACACACAAGGTCAAGACGCAGGTAGTGTTGTTGTTAATGAAGCAATATTTGCGCGTGAGTACAATGAAGTGTTAATACATCAAGTAATTAAAGCTTTTATGGCAAATGCTCGTAGTGGAACAAGGTCTCAAAAAGAAAGAAGCGAAGTTTCAAAATCAACCAGGAAGCCATTTAAGCAAAAAGGAACCGGTAACGCGCGTGCAGGTATGGCATCTAGCCCATTATGGCGTGGCGGTGGTAGAATTTTTCCTAATCGTCCTGAAGAGAATTTTACCCAAAAGGTTAATCGTAAAATGTATCGTGCGGCTTTGGCGTCTATCCTATCACAATTGGTGCGTGATGACAAGCTTGTAATTACTGAGAATTTGGATGTTAAAACTCCAAAAACTAAAGAATTCGTAGAAATATTAAAAAATTTATCTGTTGCTGATACTGTGGTTTTATTAGTTGTTGATGAACTTACGGAAGAGCTGTATTTGGCATCAAGAAATTTGCAAAAAGTATTAATTCTTGAGGCTCATCAGGTAGATCCATACAGTTTATTGCGTTGTTCAAAAATAGTTATGAACCGTGGTGCTGTAGATAAGTTACAGGAGCAATGGGTATGAAAAAAATAGATTTATATAATGTATTAATTAATCCATTAATTACTGAGAAATCAAACAACTCTGCTGAGAAACATGAGCAAGTTGTATTTAAAGTGTTAAAAAGTGCTACAAAGAAAGATATTAAAGAAGCTTTTGAATTGGTGTTTAATGCAAAAGTAGCAAAAGTATCGGTGCTTATGGTAAAGGGTAAGGTAAAGAAGTTTAGTCGCTTTACAGGTAAAAGAGCAGACTGGAAAAAGGCATATATTAATCTTATTCCAGGGCAAAACTTTGATTTAGCAACAACAAGTCAGAAGTAATGGAGTATTAAAATGTTAAAAAAATTAAAACCAGCCACCCCAGGTCAAAGGGGTGTGATTAGAGTTATAACTCCAGAACTATTTAAGGGTGAGCCACATGCTCCTTTATTGGAAAAACAAAAGCGAGGTTCTGGGCGTAATCATAGAGGTGTTATTACAGTAAGACATAAAGGCGGTGGTCATAAACAACATTATCGTCTTATTGATTTTAAAAGAAATAAATTAGGCATAAATGGTAAAGTAGAGCGTATAGAATATGATCCAAATCGTACTGCTCATATAGCTTTAATTTGTTATGTTGATGGTGAAAGAAGATACATTATTGCACCTAAAGGATTGCAGGTCGGAATGCAGGTGTTATCAAGCCAGGATGCTCCAATTAAGATTGGTAATACGTTGCCCTTGAGAAATATTCCTGTTGGTACTACTGTTCATTGTATAGAAATGAGTCCAGGCAAAGGTGCTCAATTGGCTAGGTCAGCTGGTACTTCTGTACAGTTATTGGGCCGTGATGGAATATATGCTCAATTGCGTTTAAGATCAGGTGAAATCCGTAAAGTACATATTGATTGTAAGGCTACAATAGGTGAAGTTGGTAATAATGAGCATAGCTTACGTCAGTATGGTAAAGCTGGAGCAAAGAGATGGCTGGGAATTAGACCTACTGTTCGCGGGGTTGCTATGAATCCGGTTGATCACCCACATGGTGGTGGTGAGGGTAAAACAGCGGCAGGTCGTCATCCTGTTTCTCCATGGGGCTTACATACTAAAGGTAAGAAAACTCGTAATAATAAACGTACAGATCACCTAATTATTCGTGATCGTCGTAGAAAATAATATTAAGGGAAGAAAAAATGGCTCGTTCATTAAAAAAAGGTCCGTTTATAGACCATCATTTAATAAACAAAGTTTTAGTGGCTGCAGAAAAAAATGATAAACGTCCTATCAAAACTTGGTCAAGACGTTCAACCATAGTTCCTGAAATGATTGGATTGACTATTGCTGTACATAACGGTAGAGCACATGTTCCTGTATATGTTACAGATAATATGGTAGGTCACAAGTTGGGTGAGTTTTCTTTAACTCGTACATTTAAAGGTCACGTAGCTGATAAAAAGGCTAAGAAGTAGGAGATAGAAGATGGAAGTTAGAGCTCATTCAAAAGGAATTCGTGTGTCAGCCCAAAAATGCAGGCTAGTTGCTGATTTGATTCGTGGCTTAAATGTAGCAAAAGCATTAAATGTTTTAGAGTTTACGCAAAAAAAATCTGCTGGTATTTTAAAGAAAACATTAGAGTCTGCTATTGCAAATGCAGAACATAATGAGGGTGCTGATATAGATTCTCTTCGTGTGAAAGAGATTTGTATTGATAAGGGGCCTAGTTTGAAGCGTTTTAGTGCTAGAGCTAAAGGTCGTGGCAATAGAATTGAAAAGCAAACCTGCCATATTAACATTGTGGTTGGGAACTAAGGAGTAAGTTATGGGACAAAAAATAGACCCACGTGGTTTTAGGTTAGTGATGAACAAAGATTGGTCATCACGTTGGTTTGCTAGTACTAATGATTTTGCGAGAATTTTGCAAGAAGATATTGGTATTCGCCAGCATATTATGAAGAAGTATGGAAGACGTGCTGCAATTAGTAAAGTTTTGATAGAACGTCCAGCTAAAAGTATTAAAGTAACTGTATTTACTGCACGTCCGGGTGTGATGATTGGTAAAAAAGGTGAAGGAATTGAGCAAATCAAGAAAGATTTGCAGAAAAAAACTGGAGTTCCATTACATTTAAATGTTGAGGAAATCAGAAGGCCAGAATTGAGCTCCCAGATTGTTGCTGATCAAGTTGCGCAACAGATTGAGAAGCGTGTTGCCTTCCGTCGTGCAATGAAACGTGGCATGCAGTCTACTATGAAAGCTGGTGCAATAGGTGTCAAAATTATGGTATCTGGAAGATTAAATGGTGTTGATATTGCGCGAAGTGAATGGTATCGTGAAGGTCGAGTTCCCTTACATACTTTAAAAGCAGATGTTGATTATTCAACTAGTGAGGCATTAACAACGTACGGTATTATTGGTGTTAAGGTGTGGATTTATAAAGGTGATATTGATACGTCTAAAAGAAAATTTGTTAAAGGCGATGTAACTGAAAGCAAAAGAGAAAGAAAAGCACAAGATAAACCTACGGCAAGAAAACCTGCGGTTAAGAAAACAACAAGAAAGAGAAAGGTAGGAACAGAAGATGTTGCAGCCGAATAGATTAAAATACCGTAAACAACATAAAGGTCGCAATACTGGTTTTGCTACAAGAGGCGCCAATATCAATTTTGGTGAGTTTGGTTTGAAGTCAGTTACGCGTGGGCGTTTGACTGCTCGTCAAATAGAAGCTGCTCGTAGAGCAATGACTCGTCATATTAAGCGTGGTGGACGTATTTGGATTAGAGTATTTCCGGACAAACCTATTTCAAGAAAACCAGCTGAAGTTCGTATGGGTGGCGGAAAAGGTTCTCCTGAGTATTTTGTGGCTGAAATACAGCCAGGAAAAATGTTATATGAAATGGATGGTGTTAGTGAAGAATTGGCTCGTGAGGCATTTAGGCTTGCGGCAGCTAAATTACCGTTTCAAACTGTATTTGTTGTTAGACAGGTTGGTAGTAAATGAAAACTATAGAATTAAGAAATAAATCTGTTGCAGAGTTAAATGAAGAGTTAGAATCTCTTTTAAAGGCGCATTTTTCTCTTCGTATGCAAAAGACAATGCAACAATTAACTAAAACTAGTGAATTGAAGATAGTACGTCGTGATATTGCGCGAGTTAGAACAATTTTACATGAGAAGGTGGCTTAATATGGCAAAAAATACTCGTTCCTTAATTGGAAAAGTAATAAGTGATGCTCGTGATAAAACGGTAACTGTATTTGTAGAGCGTAGAGTTAAGCATCCTTTGTATGGTAAGATTGTGAAGCGTTTTAAAAAATATCATGCGCATGATGAAAATAATCAATATAAAAGTGGAGATGTTGTGGTTATAGAGGAAACAAAACCGATTTCTAAAACGAAGAGTTGGATTGTTAGCTCCATAGCTAATGCTAATGCATAACTTTCTAATTGTCTCGTTCATTTTATTTTGATGAGAAGTTATATAATTTAGGTAAAAAATAGTAATTATTAAAGAGCGATATTGTTTTTATATTGTAAAATATAAAATAAATTTGCATTTATAACTATTTTATGATACAATGGCAAGCTCTTAAAACAGTATATTCTGGTTCCCAATACTTATGGGTCCAATACTGACCGTTTGTCAGACGTGTTAAGTTGGAAAGGTAAAATCAAAAATGATTCAAATGCAAACATTATTAGATGTTGCTGATAATACTGGTGCACGTAAAGTTATGTGCATCAAGGTGCTGGGCGGTTCAAAACGTCGTTATGCAGGAATCGGCGATATCATTGTAGTGTCAATTAAAGATGCAGCGCCTCGTGGTCGTGTTAAAAAAGGTGATGTGTGTAAAGCTGTAGTTGTAAGAACCGCTAAAGGCGTTCGTCGTTCGGACGGGTCTCTTATAAAGTTTGATAATAATGCTGCAGTTTTATTAAATACTAAATTAGAACCAATTGGTACACGTATATTTGGTCCTGTCACTCGTGAGCTACGTTCTGAGCGATTTATGAAAATCGTTTCTTTAGCTCCTGAAGTAATTTAAGAATAGGTTGTTTTATTATGAGAAAAATTCGTAAAGGCGATGAAATAATCGTTATTGCTGGAAAAGACAAAGGTAAAACAGGGTCTGTTTTACAGGTTGTTGAAGATGGTTGTAAGGCTATTGTTGAAAATGTAAATGTTGTAAAAAAACATGCAAAACCTAATCCCATGAAAGGAATAACTGGTGGTGTGATTAGTAAAACCATGCCTATTGATATTTCAAATGTAGCTATATATAATAGTGAAACAAAAAAGGCTGATCGTGTTGGATTTAAGCTAGAAGATGGAAAAAAAATCCGTGTATATAAATCCACTGGTAAAGTTGTTGGCTAAGGAGTTGGTTAAAAATGGCTAGATTAAAAGATTTTTATAATGAAACAGTTATACCGGAATTGATGAAAGAATTCAGTTATGACTCAGTTATGGAGGTTCCTCGTCTTTTAAAGATTACTTTAAATATGGGGGTAGGTGAAGCTGTAGTTGATAAAAAAGTAATGGAGCATGCAGTATCTGATATGACTAAAATTTCAGGTCAAAAACCAGTTGTTACGAATGCTCGTAAATCTATTGCAGGATTTAAAATTAGAGATGGCTGGCCAGTTGGATGTAAAGTTACACTAAGAAAACATAGAATGTATGAATTTTTAGATAGATTAGTTACCATCGCATTACCTCGTGTACGTGATTTTAGGGGTTTATCTGCTAAATCATTTGATCAAAATGGTAACTATAATTTTGGAATCAAGGAACAGATTATATTTCCTGAGATTGAATATGATAAAATTGACGCAATACGTGGTATGAATATCACTATTACGACAACTGCTAAAACAAGTGATGAGGCTAAGGCTTTACTAAAAGCATTTAGTTTCCCTATCAAATAAGGATTTGATTCATGACAAGATTGGCTTTAGTTGAAAGAGAGAAAAAGCGTGCTAAGTTAGTTATAAAATATGCTAATAAACGTGCGCAATTAAATGAAATTATTAATGATTCTTCTAAAAGTGATGAAGAAAAATTTGAGGCAAGGTTGGCATTGCAAAAGTTACCTCGTAATTCTGCACCTAGTAGACACCGTAATCGTTGTGCATTGACTGGGCGCCCTCGTGGTACATTTCGTAAGTTTGGTATAGCACGTAATAAACTTAGAGAGTTAGCACTAAAAGGTGATGTACCTGGCGTTGTTAAAGCTAGTTGGTAATAAGGAGTATTAGAAAAATGATGCAAGATACTATTGCTGATATGTTGACTAGAATTCGTAATGCTCAGTCTGCTAAGAAAGAAGTAGTTGTTATGCCATCATCTAAAATAAAGGTTGCAATAGCAAAGGTTTTAGATGAAGAAGGCTATATTGATGGATTTAAAGTAGAGGGCGATAAAAAGCCTGAGCTTACGATTGGTTTAAAATATTATGCTGGGAAACCGGTTATAGAAAGACTTGAGAGAATATCTCGTCCAGGATTACGTATATATCGTAGTTGCGAAGATTTACCAACTGTTATGAATGGTCTTGGTGTGGCTATTGTTTCTACATCGAAAGGTGTAATTACAGATCGTCGTGCACGCTCATTGAATGTTGGTGGTGAAGTTATTTGTTTAGTGTCATAAGAAGGAATTAAGTATTATGTTATCTCGTCTTGCGAAATTGCCACTTGATATACCTTCAGGAGTTGAAGTGACATTAAATGGTTCTAATGTTAAAGTTAAAGGTTCGCTTGGTCAAATGGAATTTACATTTGATGATGCAGTTGAAATAATTAAACAAGATAACCAGATTGTATTAAAAACCCGTGTAGATACCCAATATGCTAAAGCATTATCAGGTACTATACGTGCTATTGTTAGTAATATGATTGATGGTGTAAGTAAAGGTTTTGAAAAGAAACTAACAATACTTGGCGTTGGTTATCGTGCATCAATTCAGGGTGATAATTTGAATTTATCTTTAGGTTATTCACATCCAGTAATTTATAAAGCGCCAAATGGTATTAAAATTGAAACACCAAGTCAAACTGAAATTTTAATAAAAGGCTATGATAAACAATTAGTGGGTCAGGTTGCTGCTGAGATTCGTGAGTTTCGTACGGTAGAGCCATACAAAGGTAAAGGTATCCGTTATGCTGATGAAACGGTTATTTTAAAAGAAACTAAGAAGAAATAGTTATTAAGAGGTTGTTTTTGCTATGAATAAAAAAGAGTCAAGGCTTAGACGTGCAAGGAAAACAAGGCTAAAAATTGCTGAATTAAAAGTTAAACGTTTGGTTGTATATAAGTCTAACTGTAATATTTATGCGCAGATTATTGATGAGAATGGGGCTAATATTTTAGTGTCTGCATCAACATTGGCTAAAGATACTAGCGCTTCAATTAAAAATGGCGGCAATATAGATGCAGCAAAAATAATTGGTAAGCAAATTGCGCAAAAAGCCTTAGCATCAGGCATTAAAGAGGTTGCTTTTGATAGATCAGGTTTTAAATACCATGGTCGTGTTAAAGCGTTGGCGGATAGTGCGCGCGAAAATGGCTTGGTATTCTAATTTGGAGTAATTAAATGTCTGAAGTAAAAGATCAATTTATTGAGAAAATGATTAGTGTTAATCGCGTTACTAAAGTAGTAAAAGGCGGTAGAATTATGGGGTTTGCTGCTTTAACTGTTGTAGGCGATGGTGACGGTGGTATTGGCATGGGTAAAGCTAAATCAAAAGAAGTTCCAGTGGCTGTACAAAAGGCAGTTAAAGAAGCGCGTAAAAATATGATTAAAGTTAACTTAAATAAGGGAACAATTCATCATACTATTTTAGCAAACCATGGTGCTACCACTGTGTTTCTACAGCCAGCTAAAGAAGGTACTGGTATCATAGCAGGTGGTGCAATGCGTGCTATTTTTGAGGCAATTGGCATCAAAAATATATCAGCTAAAGTTCATGGTTCAACAAATCATTATAATGTTGTGCGTGCAACTTTAAAAGCCTTACAAAGCATTTACACTCCAGCTGAAGTGGCCCTAAAACGTGGTAAAACTGTAAGTGAGATATTGGGAGAATAGTTATGTCAAAAGGTAAGACTATAAAAATTACTCTAGTAAAAAGTTTAATTGGACGCCTAGAGGCGCATAAAGCTTGTGCGCGAGGTCTTGGTTTAAGGAAAATTGGACAAACAATAGAAGTTGCGGTAACTCCAGAAAATATGGGAATGGTTAATCGCATAAACTATTTATTAAAATTTGAGGATTAATTATGTCTATGTTATTGAATGAAATCAAACCTGCAAAAGGTAGTACTCACTATAAAAAACGTGTTGGTCGCGGTATTGGTAGTGGCTTAGGTAAAACTTGTACTCGTGGTCATAAGGGTCAAAAAAGCCGTGCTGGTGGATTTCATAAGGTTGGCTTTGAAGGCGGACAAATGCCTTTATATAGAAGATTACCAAAACGTGGTTTTAATTCTCTAACTAAATCAGCTGAGGTTCGTTTATCTGATATTAATAAGTTGGAGTCTAATGATATTGATCGTTTAGTGTTAGTAAAATTTAGTTTAATACCTCAAAATGTAGATAAAATTAAGATTATTAATACTGGTAAAATTGAGCGTGCAATTAATGTTCGTGGTTTAGATATTACAGCATCTGCTAAAACGGCTATTATAAATGCCGGTGGATCAATAGAGTAGATATATATTCTTTGTTTTTCAGTTTTGTACTTTGTTGTACTTTAAAAAAAGTTCCTCATGTAGCATACCATGCTACACTGTGACACTTTTTTACAAGCATTTTACGTTCAAAATTGAGATACTTCGAGTATATATAATCTGTTTAAAGAGAGATTTATGGTTGCAATTAAAGCAAATAAGTATGCCGAATTAAAAAGACGAGTTTGGTTTTTAATTGGTGCATTAATTATATTTAGATTAGGTGCGCATATTCCTGTTCCTGGATTAGATCCTACCGCTTTATCTAAGCTATTTGAATCTAACCAATCTGGGTTATTAGGAATGGTAAACATGTTTTCGGGTGGCGCATTATCTCGATTTACCATATTTGCATTAGGAATTATGCCATATATATCTGCTTCAATTATCTTGCAGTTATCTTCAGAAGTTTTTCCAGTACTAATTCAGTTGAAAAAAGAAGGTGAGAGCGGAAGAAGGAAGATTACTCAGTATACTAGATATGCAACGGTACTATTAGCTTTGGTGCAGAGTTTTGGTATTGCAACTATGCTTTATAAACAGCCTGGTTTAGTTATGGTAACACAAGTACAATTTTTCATTACCGCAGTTGTATGTTTAGTTGCTGGAACCATGTTTTTAATGTGGTTAGGTGAGCAGATTACTGAACGTGGAGTTGGTAACGGTGCCTCTATGATTATTACAACAGGTATCATATCTGGTCTTCCAAGTGGTATAAGTAAAACCTTAACATTAACTTCGCAAGGGTCGATGTCTATTTTTTCTACTATTATTGTATTATTATTGGTTATCCTAATTACTTTTGTAGTAGTGTTTGTTGAAAGAGCTCAGCGTAAAATTCCGGTAAATTATGCAAAGCGTCAAGTTGGTAATAAAATTATGCAAGGGCAAAGTTCTCATTTACCATTAAAGATTAATTTATCTGGTGTTATTCCTCCGATTTTTGCTTCAGCAATAATTTTATTCCCTGCAACTATATTGGGATGGATAAGTAGTGGTAGTAATAGATTAGGGTTTTTATCTAGTATTAGTGATATGCTGCACCCAGGACAACCGGTATATGTATTATTGTATGCTTCAGCAATAATTTTCTTTTGTTTTTTCTATACTGCATTAGTATTTAATCCAAGAGAAACTGCAGATAATCTGAAAAAAAGTGGGGCCTTTATTCCGGGTATCAGACCAGGTGAGAATACAGCTAGGTATGTTGAGAAAGTAGTGTTACGGTTAACTTTAATTGGTGCTATTTATATAACATTAGTGTGCTTATTGCCTGAGTTTTTGATTCTTAAATGGAATGTGCCTTTTTATTTTGGCGGTACTTCTTTATTAATTGTCGTTGTTGTTACAATGGATTTTATGACTCAAGTTCAATCATATATAATGACAGTTCAGTATGAAAATTTGCTTAAAAAAGCAAATTTGAAGAGTTTCTAAAAGTTGCGGAGTAGAGATGTCAAAAGACGATGTTATACAGTTTGAGGGTGAGGTAGTTGAAGCGTTGCCAAATACAATGTTTCGTGTAAAGTTGGAAAACGGACATGTGGTTTTATGTCATATATCTGGTAAGATGCGTATGAATTATATTCGTATTTTACCTGGTGATAAAGTAACAGTTGAAATGACACCATATGATTTAAATAAAGCTCGCATTGTATTTCGTGCGAAGTAATAATCAAAATAATAATATTTTTAGAGGTTTATGATGAGAGTACAGCCTTCTGTGAAGAAAATATGTCGTAATTGTAAAATAGTACGTCGCAATAGAATTGTACGTGTGATTTGTAAGGAAGCTCGACATAAACAAAGACAGGGAAACTAAGATCATTAAGATTATACTTTGGTCATGTGTTTATAGTTAATGAAAAGTAAAAAGTACTGGTTAATATTTACATCTTGTTTAAAGATATAGTATAATACTAGGTTCGTGTTAAATTTTTGAAAGGATTATTATGGCACGCATTGCTGGGGTTAATATACCTGATAATGCTCATATTGTGATTGGATTACAGCACATTTATGGCATTGGTACAACTCGTGCAAATAAGATTTGTCAAGATGCTTCAGTTAGTCCACAGAAAAAAGTTAAGGAATTAACTCAAGAAGAAATGGAATTAATTCGTAATTCAGTTGGAACTTTTACAATTGAGGGTGATCTTCGTCGTGAAGTTTCTATGAATATTAAGCGTCTTATTGACTTAAAGTGCTACCGTGGTACTCGTCATATGAAGGGATTACCTGTTCGTGGACAGAGGACAAAAACAAACGCGCGCACAAGAAAAGGCCCTAGAAAGGCTATTGCTGGTAAGAAAAAGTAAGATTTTTGCATAAAGGAATTATTTAGATGACAAAAGCAAACACAGCAATAAGAGTACGTAAGAAAGTTAAAAAATCAGTGAGTGAGGGCATAGCTCACATTCATGCTTCTTTTAACAATACTATTATAACCATCACAGATCGTCAGGGGAATGTATTATCTTGGGCTTCATCTGGTGGTGCTGGTTTTAAAGGCTCACGTAAAAGTACTCCATTTGCTGCTCAAACAGCAGCAGAAAAAGCTGGTAAAGTTGCCCAAGAGTATGGAATTAAATTATTAGAGGTACGCGTACAAGGACCAGGTTCTGGTCGTGAATCTTCTATCCGTGCTTTAAATGCTCTTGGTATTAAAATTTTAAGTATAGCTGATGTAACACCATTACCGCACAATGGATGTCGTCCGCCTAAAAGACGTAGAGTATAAAGGAGAAGATTTATGGCTAGATATAGAGGGCCTAGATGCAAAAGAATGCGTCGTGAAGGTTCAGATTTATCTTTAATTAGCACAAGAAAAAGTGCTAGTGTAAAGTGTAAGTTAGATACACCACCTGGTCAGCACGGAGCTGCTGGTTCAGGTAAATTGTCTGATTACGGTATTCAATTACGTGAAAAGCAAAAAATTCGTAGGATATATGCAGTTTTAGAAAGACAGTTCCGGAAATATTTTGCTGAAGCTGCTCGTAGAACTGGTTCTACCGGTGAAAATTTATTAAAAATTTTAGAATCAAGATTAGATAACGTGGTGTTTCGTATGGGATTTGGCTCTACAAGAGCTGAAGCTCGTCAATTAGTTTCTCACAAAGCTATTCTTGTAAATGGTAAAGCAGTAAATATCCCTTCGTATAATGTAAAAGCAGGGGATACAGTTAGCTTAGTTGAAAAAGCGAAAAAACAAATTCGTATTCAAGAGTCTTTATCTTTATCAGAACAAATTGGATTCCCTGGCTGGGTTGACGTTGACGTGAAAAAAATGGAAGGCATATATAAATCTGTACCTGAAAGAATTGATTTATCAAATGATATCAATGAACAATTAGTGGTAGAATTTTATTCTAAATAATTATTAGCAAACAAGAAGGCTAAAAGGAAATCAATATGCAGGAAACTGAAAGTCAGTTATTGAAGCCAAAATCTATAAATATTTTGCAAGTGGATGGTGATTTAAATAACTGCAAAATTATTATGGAACCTTTTGAGCGTGGTTACGGACACACATTAGGCAATGCTTTGAGACGAGTTTTACTTTCTTCTATGACTGGTGTTGCAGTTACAGAAGTTAAAATTGATGGCGTTTCTCATGAATATTCTGTTATAGAAGGTGTTAGTGAGGATGTCGTAGACATTTTATTGAATCTAAAAGGTTTAGTGTTCAAAATACATGGTAAAGATAAAACTGTGTTACAGTTATCTAAAAAAGGCCAATCTATTGTGTGTGGTAATGATATTCAGCTTACTCACGATGTAGAGCTTCTTAATCCAGATCATGTTATATGTAATATTACTAAAAATGTTGAAATTAATATGGAAATTACTATCGAACATGGTGTTGGTTATCAAACTGCTTTAACTCGTAGTGCTAAGCAAAATGCAACCACTACCTCAACAGGAGCTATTTTATTAGATTCAGGATTTTCACCTGTAACTAGAGTAATGTTTAATGTTGAAAGTGCTCGGGTTGAACAAAGAACCGATTTAGATAAGTTAATACTTGAGGTTGAAACTAACGGAGTTATCACACCAGAGGAAGCGGTTAGGAATGCATCAAAAATATTAATTGAGCAATTATTAGTATTTGCAGGTTTAGAACATATGCCTGATGTTCAAACTTCGACTGCTAAGCTTGTTAAAAGTGATGTTACCCCTGAAGTTGATCCGATGTTTTTGGAATTAGTAGACAACTTAGAACTCACAGTTAGAAGTGCTAATTGCTTAAAGCATTTGGATATTAACTATTTAGGTGATCTGGTTCAATTTACTGAAAATGAACTGTTAAGAACACCAAATTTAGGTAAAAAGTCTTTAACAGAAATTAGAGATTTATTGGATGCTCGTGGCTTGAGATTAGGTATGGCCATTGAGAACTGGCCACCTGCGTCAATTAAGAAGAAATAGTTTATAAAAGGATTGAATGATGCGTCATCGCTGTGCTCACCGCAAATTAAATCGCACCAAAGCGCATAGAAAAGCTTTGTTTAAGAATTTGGCTAATGCGTTACTGAAACATGAAGCGATTGTTACAACATTACCTAAAGCAAAAGAATTACGTAAAGTTGTTGAACCATTAATTACATTAGCGAAAAACCCTACAGTTGCAAATCGCCGTTTAGCATTTGCTCGTACACGCGATCGTGAGATTGTAACAAAATTGTTTGATGTAATTGCACCTCGCTATAAAGAACGTAGTGGTGGTTATACTCGTGTGTTAAAGTATGGTTTTAGACCAGGAGATAATGCTCCACGTGCTTTCATGGAATTAGTCGATAGACCAGAAGATACTGAAATAGTTGAAGAAAAATAATAGATGAGGTAATGATAGTATGATATGTAAAAATACTATCATGTCCGATGTTATTTAATAAGAAGCCGATTTGTAAAGAGCAAATTGGCTTTTTTGTTATAAGTTCGTCAAAAATCTATTATATGTCATTTAGAAATAAACCTCCAATATATTGAGGTACTAAGATTGTTAGGTTAAATATGGGAAGATTACAACGTATTCATTGGATATATTACTGTATATTAATTTTTGTAATTAGTCGAGTTATTCTTACCTATGAATTTGAATTAGCTAAAAACCTATTTATCAGTAAGCGTGCTGATTTCTTCGGTGCTATGTGTAAATGGGATTGTAAATGGTACCTAACAATTATACATGATGGCTACGATTCTCATGTTAGACATTACCCAAAAGTATGGAAAGGTCTAGCTAATTGGGCGTTTTTTCCGCTTTATCCATATATAGTAAAATTTATAAGTTCAATATTTGCAAGTAATGCTGTCATCACAGGAATAATCTTAAATCAAGCATTTATTTTTGTTGCAATGTTGGTCTTCTATAAATATTTAAAATTAAGATTTGATGAAGTTAATAGTAGATTTGGGGTTATCTTATTAGCTTTTTCACCTTTCAGTGTCTATTTTTCATCCTTATATACAGAAAGCTTATTTTTATTATTATCATTATCAGCATTCTATTTCATTAAAACAAGACGTAATTTTTTATCTGCTATTTGTGGTGGTTTGTTATCTGCCACGCGTCCCGTTGGTATAATGTTTGGTGTAGTATATTTCTTTTCACAACTACGTAAGGGTATAACGCCTAAATTTATTCTTTATAGTTTGTTATCAGTATCAGGCTTGATTTTCTATATGATATACCTACACTATCAAGCCGGTGATTTTTTAGCATTTGCTCATATCCAAAAG
The DNA here is from genome assembly GCA_046336365.1 of Neisseriaceae bacterium. Lineage (GTDB taxonomy): Bacteria > Pseudomonadota > Gammaproteobacteria > Burkholderiales > UBA11063 > Aquella. Next base: position 12,014 of record JBKDHQ010000176.1, on the reverse strand, counting down.
GCCTGGGGTAGGACTGGTTTTCATTCTTCAAAAATCTGGCCTCAAATAATAAAAATGGTAACTGATTATAATAACTTTGTAATATTTTTATTTTCCTGTGTCCTCTCTATTTATTTATTGATTAATAAATTTTATGAAGAGGCGCTATTTAATTTTTTATGTATATTACCAGGACCAATCACTGGGACTATGATGTCAGAAGGTAGGTTTTGTGGTACGCTATTCACATTCTATTTAGGGTTAGTTGTTATATCAAAAAAATCAATTAGTTTCAAAATTGGTCTAGCTTTATTATTTTTTGTATTCTATATCTCATATTTTATGTATTGGTTATCTAGAGCTAAATTTCTAATCTAAGTTACTATCATAAGACAGTAGACATCTATTTATAGCGTATGCTTTTATAAATAGTATGCTCAGGGCAATCCAGTGCTAAATAAAGTGTAAATTTATTGATTGTCTATATGTAATTTAAAGTTGCTAACATATTGATAAACTTAACTTTATCCTTAATTAAAATTAAGAAAATAAGTTCAAAACAATAGAAACGGATTGCCCTGCGTTTCATCGTTTAATTCAGGAAATCCCCCCAATTATGAATATAACTGTTATTCAATGTCGTATAATAACGCTTACAAAATAAAATTATAAAGGTCCAACTAAATGAATAATACGAAGGCTACTTCTACTCTTAATACTACTGTTTTAAGATCAAATTTTGTAGGAAATGGTAAGGATGAAATTAAATGTGAGGAAATCATTTATCAAATGTATGGAATATTATTTAAACTTAAAACTATAAGTTCTGATAGTGAAAAAAATCAGATTTATAAAGAACTTTTAGATATTGTTAAAAATGACTTTACTACCCTTGATCATAATGATAGTTTATTTTCATCAGAAATGCCAAAAGAACTTTTGCATGCAATCGTTATTTTATGTATGGCTAAGAACGGATATTTAGGTTTTACTGTAACTAAAGATGAAATATATAGTATTTTGAATGATTTAAAGGTTAATGGAAATTGGATTATTCCAATATCAGTAGATATTTATAAAAAATGGATAGCAATAATATTCTTCAAAGGGGGCGAAATCTTTTCTATTCAAAGATAGACGTTGAAATATTAAAGTATGAATTAACCAACTGGGTGAATGAATCATCATGTTCTGAGAAATATGGTCGCTCAGAAGCTATGAGTCGTATTATGTCTGCATATAATAACAGATCAGATAGTTTAGATCTATCTCAATTGTCTTTGTCCTCTATACCTCTAGGGATCAATAAATTATTTTTTATAACTAATATTAAAATGAATAAAAATCAGATAACTGAGATTAAAGAAAATACATTTAATGGGTTGGTTTATTTAAGGAATCTTTATCTGAGTGAAAATCAAATAACTAAGATTAAAGAGAATGCATTTAATGGGCTGGTTAAATTGTATCAGCTTAAACTGAATCATAACCAAATAACTAAGATTGACGCAAAAGCATTTGGAGGGTTAAAACAGTTGTATACTCTTGGTCTTAATAATAACCAAATAACTGAATTTAAAGTAAATGTATCTAATGGTAAATTACGTGTACTTGATCTGTATGATAACAAAATAACTAAGATTGAAGCAAATGCATTTAAAAGGTTAAAAGGACTACAAAGTCTTTTTTTTAAGAGGAAACCCAATAAGGAACTTTAGCCCAGATGCAATTGATCCTAAGTTAAGAACAGGTGACTTTAAATTACTAATAGATGAAAATTTATATTATAATTCTGATTTTTTGTCTCTTATTAGTAAATTTAATTGGCGCCTATCTATTAATTACCTTTCTAATAAAAGTTGCTTTTTTGAATTAATTCTTAAGTTTCAGCTAGAAACAGAATCATCAGCAACTTAACAAAAGTCCAACTCTTCGAAATACCTATATTGCAAAATATGTTATAATATAACTCCAGCCAATCTAGAAATTATATAAAATTTTAGTTACAGATTTCCTGATTTTGAACATGTGAATAACAAAAGGTTAAAAGTACATATGACTAATACAAATCAATTGCATCATACTTATTTTGATGAGTTATGTAATGAACATACTCATATTTCAGTATATTTGATAAACGGTATCAAGCTATCTGGTTATTTAGCAGGTAACGATGATAGCTGTATTTTATTAAGAGATAATAAAAATACAGTAACTCAACTAATATATAAACACGCTATCTCTACAATAGTGCCTAGCAAGACTAATGTAACGGAGGCTAGTTAAATTTGGATAATAAGAGCAATATCAATACATTTAATGTAATCTTATTATGTGTAAAATTAAAAAACGATAAAGATTTTGATGAACTTGTGCAAGAAGGCTTAGAGTTATCAAACTCAGCTGGGTATAATACTAAATATACGTTAACCGTCAATAGAAGTACTATTGATCCAAAGTATTTTATTGGTAGTGGTAAACTTGATGAACTTAAAGTATTATGTAATCAACATCAAATTAAAGCATTAGTAGTAAATCATAATCTGACTCCAGTTCAAGAACGTAATTTATCTAAAGAATTAAAAATTGACATTATTGATCGTACTGGCCTTATTCTAGATATCTTTGATAAGAGAGCTAAAAGTAATGAAAGTGTGTTACAGGTTGAATTAGCGCGCTTAAATTATTTATCAACAAGGTTAGTTAGGATCTGGACTCATTTGGAGCGCCAACGTGGTGGTACTTATGCTATGGGAGGTTCAGGGGAAAAGCAAATTGAACTAGATAGACGTATGATTAAATCGCGCATAAAATTATTAAAGACTCGTTTAGCAAAGGTTGTAAAAAATCGTCAGACCCAACGGAAACTGCGTCAAAAATCTGATGTTTTTTCTATCTCAATTGTAGGTTATACGAATGCGGGTAAATCTACACTTTTTAATGCCTTAACCAATGCTTCTGTTTATGCAGATAATCGACTTTTTGCTACATTGCAAACCACTTCTCGTAAATATTATTTATCTGATGGAGTTGATTCAATACTTTCAGATACTGTGGGGTTTATTAGTGATCTTCCTCATAGCTTAGTTGCAGCATTTCGAGCAACTTTAGAAGAGACTGTATATGCAGATTTGCTTTTACATGTAGTTGATATAACTCGTAGTTTAAAGGAAAGGCAAATAGAAGATGTTAATAAGGTTTTGGTGGAAATTAATGCTTGTGATATTCCTGTATTAATTGTTTATAATAAGATTGATTTAATATCTGGTACACTCCCTGCAATAGAATATAATAGTGCTTCTGATCCAGCTGCTGTACATATTAGTGCTGAGAAAAAAATAGGCTTAGATATTCTTCGTAAAGCAATATTAGAAAAAATGTTGTATATTAAACAATCAGAGTCGGAAGTTATAAGTTAAAGAATATGAATGATAAAATAGAAAAGTTAAATGCAAAGATTGCGCGATTATTGGGTAAAAAAGATAATAAAAAACCTAATTTAGGTGGAACAAATGATGAGGATACGATTGGTTATGGTTTATATTTAGTGGTCACATTTGTTTGTGTTATTTTATTGTGGTTAACAACTGGATTATACTATATATATGATGGATATTTTGGTTTAATAGTCGATAATGGCAAACTTCAGGAGGTTGTCAAAGGTCCTAAACTTGGAATAACTTTGCCTGCCCCGTTTAGTAACGTAATTGTTGTTGATGGGCATACAACTAATATTAAATATTTAACTGTTGATGGGTTAAATGATATAAATTATAGAGATTTAACTAGAGATAATATAGAAATTAATGCAGTAGCAGAATTTTCTTATCAGATTCTTGATCCTAAGAAGCTTTATTATAAAGTAGATGTGGAAAAAAATAATATTGAAAATATAGTCAGATCAACATTAAGTTCAGATTTCCATAATTATATAATTAATGAATCTTATATCATTTTACATAATTCAAATCTTACTATTATCAGCAATCAAATAAAAGATAATGTAAATAAAAAGCTTGCTAGTTTTGGATTATCAGTTACTAAATTTAATATAAATAAGCTAAACTCAGTTAGAGAAGGTGTTGATAATCAAGCAATCTCAATAACAGAATCATCTGTATATATTTCTACAATTGCAACCAAATTAGTTGAAGAAGCAAATTCTTATAAATTAGATCAACTAGCAAAAACTCGTGCAAATGTAAATAAATATAAAATATTATTAGAACAATATAAAAAGACTCCACAAAGAGTAGTGGAACAAATGTATTACGATGCTTTACGGGAAATTGAAAGTAAGCCGTCTAATCAAGAGTATAAACTATTATTTATGCCATTGTCTGAATTGACAAAATTGGCTAATACTCGAGAATCAGTTATTAAGGCAGATGATACAGAGGTGAGAAACTCTAATCGTGGGGTTATCCGTGAACGCATTCCAGGGCGAGATTTATGAAAAAAGGTTTTGTTGGGTTTTTGGTGATAATTGTTTTATTATACATAAGTATTTTTAGTGCAAATGATTATCAGGTAGGAATAGTTACGAACAGATTCACTAAGAAAGTAACCTTGTATACTTCGGGATTACATTTTTTAATTCCATATTTTGAAACGGTTGAATATGTAAATAATGGTATGAGGTCAAATATACTTACTACACAGTTAAAATTAGAAGAAAGTGGAAATCTTACTATCTATAAAGCTAATTTTGCAATTAATTGGCACATTACTTTTCCTCTTAATTACTACAAATATTTGGATTCAAATTCTATAGATGGTGTAATTAAGCAAATTAAAGATGTTGTTCAAGAGAAAATTAATAATAAGGTACAAGCTGAGTTAGGTTTAAATTACTTCAATAAAAACAAAAATTTTATTGAAGAACCATTTTTAATTAATAGACTAGGTGTTATGGTAAATGATGTTAGATTAGTACAAATTGTTCCATATCATGACGGTCAAGCATCAACTGCAAATAATGATAAAAAGCTAATTGTGCAGTTTGAAAGTTTGAATGCGCAACAAATTGAATCAGCTTATTTTGTAGCACAAAATATTATTGTGCAAACTGAAATAGAAAAGGCTACTTTATATGATGATCTGGATAGAAGTGATAATAGATTTTATGAATATTATAGAAAACTAAATGTTTATAAAGATAGTACAAAATCAAAAATTGAGTTTCCACCCTTAAATAAATTATATTAGATTTCTTTTAAAGTTTAATATAGCAAAAAAAAATTATAAGAAAAAGAAAGAATATAAGTATTATGTTTAGATTTTTTATTAAAAACCCTGTTTTTTCTTCTGTAATCGCTATTATTATTGTTCTATGTGGGTTAGCTGCAATTTTAAGTTTACCTTTAGCTGAATATCCAAATATTACTCCACCAACTATTACTATATCAGCTCATTATCCTGGAGCTAATGCCAAAGTATTGGAAAGAACTGTAGCATCCCCAATTGAAGACCAGATAAACGGCTCCACGCAGATGATATATATGAATTCTACAATGTCAAGTAATGGAGATTATAATTTAGTAATTACTTTTGCAACTGGTACTAATCTTAATGATGTAATTGGTGATGTATTAAATCGGTTAAATTCAGCATTACCAATATTGCCACAAATAGTACAGCAGCTTGGTGTTACTATGCGTAAAAGCTCACAAAACCTACTCATGTCAATTGCAATGAAAAGTGATGGGCATTACGATAATATTTACTTAAGTAATTATGTATATCGTAGTATATATACAGAACTAACTCGAATAAAAGGGGTAGGTGATATACAGATGACTGGGGCACGTACTTACTCGATGCGAGTTTGGTTAAAGCCAGATATTATGGCAAAGCTTGGTATTAGTATAAATGATATACAGCAAGCAATTAAGGATCAAAATATACAGGTTGCTGTCGGTAAAACTGGTTATCCACCAACTGATGGAAAGCAAGTACTATCATTTAATTTAAATGGACCTGGATATTATAGTACTCCAGAGCAATTTGCTAATATTATAATTCGTGCTAATGGTAACAGCTATATTCGAATTAAAGATATAGCTAGGGTTGAATTAGGCGCGCAAAGTTATGATACCATGAGTAAATTAAATGAAAAAGAAAATATTGGGTTGCAGATTTATTTAGACCCAAGTGCTAATCAGCTTCAGGTACATAGTTTGGTTCTAGATGCTATGCAAAAATTGTCTAATCAATTTCCAAACGGTATTAGTTATGAAATATCGTTTGATAATACAAAGTTTGTAGAGCGTGCATTAGAGAATGTATTTGCTACATTGAGAGATGCATGTATTTTGGTGATTATTGTAGTATTTTTATTTTTACAAAAAGGAAAAGCAACTTTAATACCGATTTTAACTATCCCGGTATCTATTATTGGTACGTTCGCTGGAATGTTGGTAACAGGATTTAGCATTAATAACCTAACGTTATTTGGTTTGATTTTATCAATTGGTATTGTAGTTGATGATTCGATCGTTGTAATTGAAAACGTCGAGCGGATTATGCATGAAAGAGGATTGAGTGCACGTGACGCTAGTATTGAGACAATGAAAGAGGTTGCTTCTGCATTAATTGCAATTGTATTAGTATTATGTTGTGCCTTTATTCCTTCTGCATTTTTAGGTGGGCTAACCGGTATTTTATATCGACAATTTGCAATTACTATTTCAATTGCTGTGATTATTTCAGGAATAACTGCCTTGACTTTAACTCCTGCATTATGTGCAATAATGTTAAAGAATGTTTCAGATTTCAAAGTTAAAAACAAGTTTTTTATTAAGTTTAATGATTGGTTTCAAAAAATTACTGACCAATATGTAAAAGCTGTATCACATGTAATTAAGCACAGAATCAAATATATGTTTGTTTTTGGTGGTTTAATTATTGCTACGTCTTTAATATTTATCTTTATACCTAAAGGATTTATTCCCAACGAAGATAAGGGATATTTTATGACCCAGATTACACTACCTAATAATGCTTCACTAGCAAGGACCGAAAAAGTTACTGATAGATTTGTAAATTATATGTTAAAAAATAAGTCAGTGCAAAATGTAGTTTCTACAGTTGGAATTGATGTATTAAACTCAAGTGCGCAAAAAACTAATGTAAGTAGTATAACCAGCAATTTACAAGATTGGAGTGATCGTGATCATAATGTAAATGACCTAATTTCGTATGCAAATAAATATGGAGGTATACAAAAAAATGCTCGTTTTATATCATACAATCAGCCAGCTATTGATGGGATTAGTTCTACTAATGGAGTTGAGTTTTATATTGAAGATAAAGTTGAAGGAAATTATGATAATTTGCAGCAGTATCTATTAGAGATAACTAATAAGTTAAAACAAGATCCAGATATAAAAGATGCATATTTTAACTTTAATGCATATACAACCGAAGTAAGAATTTTGGCTGATGTAGATAGAGCAAAAATGTATGGGGTAGGAATTTCTGATATATATAATACTTTAGAGACTAATTTTGGGCCTAATTTGGTTAATTATTTTTATAAAATGGGTTCACTATTTTGGGTGACTATGCAGGGGGATTCTAAATATCGACGTGATCCTTTTTCTTTAAATAACTTATATGTAAAGAATGAGTCTGGTAGTATGGTACCATTAGATAGTATTACCACAACAGCTTTTGCTAATGCGCCTGAAGTAATTGAGAGGTTTAATGATTATTTAGGTGCTAAAATAGTTGTTGATCCAAAGCATGGGATAACTATACATGAGATCATGGATAAGATACAAGATGCCTGTGATAAAATTTTACCTAGATCGTATAGCTTTTCTTGGTATGGGGTAAGTTTTCAGCAGCAAGAGGCAAGTAGTAGTGCATATATTGCCTTTCTATTTGGTTTAGTCATGATATTTTTGGTCTTAGCCGCTCAATTTGAGATGTGGAGATTACCAATTGTTGTTATCATGGGAGTTCCATTTGCATTATTTGGTGCAGGCTTAATATTGCTTATTCGTGGTCTAACTAGTGATTTATATTTTCAGATTAGTTTAATTACTTTACTTGGGCTATCTGCAAAAAATTCAATATTAATTACTGAGTTTGCTCTAGAACATTGTAAAGCTGGTAAGTCAGTAATTGAAGGTGTGCTATTAGCTTCAGGTCAGCGCTTCCGTCCGATTATTATGACATCATTAGCCTTTATTTTAGGAGCATTGCCACTTGCTTTTGCCAGTGGTGCAAACTCAAATGCAGAGCACTCCGTAGGCACAGGCATTATTGGCGGAATGTTAGGTTCAACTTTTATCGCTACTATTTTTGTGCCAATGTTCTTTGTTGTAATTATAGGCAAAAAAGATTTGACTTCTCGTGATTAATGTTATAGTAAGTATTATTATTAATCATAATAGAATTCATCTTATCGTTGCCTATATTTAATTTATAATATAGTTTATTTATCTATACTTTTATAACATAGAAGGAGTTTTAATATGCAAACAATTGTAAATTTGGTTGGTAGTGCTAATAACGTTATTAAACAAGGTAAGGAAACTATAATAAGTAATTATTTTGCTCCTGATGAAGCTAAATTGGCAACAGAAAAGAAGCTGGAAAATTTATTAAGACATGAAGAGCCTCAATTTAGGCTTTTGGGACGAGATATTATACAGGCATTATTACAATGTACATATAATTATGGAATTAAAGATTCAGATTCGGAAGCAAAAAAAACAGAACTGCTAAAAAAAATTGGCGGTGAGCTAGAAGTGTTCAAGATAGAAAACCTAAATATAAAAGAGCTTGAAGAATTCATAACCCCTAGAAGTTATAGTTACTACACTAGCCCTTATGTTACTAATACATTTGCTAAATTATTGAAAGATAACTTACTTACTTTCAAACTATGTTGTAGGAATATAGAGTTACAAAAATTTTACGTTAAACATTTATCAACAGAAGACTTTAAGATCACTATAGAAATGTTAAATGATTTTTCAGGTCAAGATTTACAAAATGAAGATTTGCATGATAGTGATTTTACATGTTGTAATTTCACAGGAGCAGATCTATCTGGTGCTATCTTAAACGGTACTAACTTTACTAAGGCTATTTTTTTAAGGCTAAATTGATTGGAGTTGATTTGACTACTAGTATTTTATATGGTTCTTGTTTGATTGAAGCTAATCTTGATAAAGCTCAGGTAAAAAAGGAAGATTTGAAAACTGCGATTATGATGCCTAGTGATTGGCTAAATGTTAATTCGATAGCTACCTATTTACTGAATGATAGTCTTAATGAAGATGATTTGGATGAAATTGATCAAAGTTCTTTTTGCCAAAGCTGGATAATTATTTTATCTGAAGCAAAACGTGTAAGGTTGACTGATAGCTTTATAGTTAATTACTGTAGACCATTGTATTGTTCTGTTCCACAATCCGTAGATGAACAACAGGATTTCGAATTAGCATTAAGGGATTTTCGTTCTAAATATCCACTTGGCTATTTACTAAATGACGTATCAGAAGATCAAGTTATTGAAATTAATGAATTTGATATGGATAAGATTCAAGAACATATGATCAAATGTGTGACTGAGCAGTTTTATAAGCTAGTAAATATGCAACAAGGGCTTGGTAATACTGAGCAATATTTAGAGGACTTTAAGAAAGAACATCTTACACCTCAATTGGATGGTATAGAAGATAAAATGAAAATCTTCAAGGAGCGATACTATAGAGGTGATTTTAAAAATACTTTTAATTATATGCAGAAAATGAGACAAAATTTTAATTATTTTGGTCCAATTTTTGAGGAGTTTGAGGGTGAACTAGTATATACAAAAAACTTTCTTATAAGTTGGCAAAATTATTATAATACCCAAATGCGTAGATCTGATGAGGAGAAACTTAAATAATATCTAGATATGTGGATAAAGTTTTAAAATTTACCTATGGGTTAGTTGCAAGTTAATACCATATGCATCTTATTTATCTATATAAAATATAATATAAAAAAGTGAGGATTCAGGTAATAAAATAGTTTAAGTTAAATTTGCAATAATTAAGATAGTGTGTTAATATAGTCTCTAATAAAAGAGGTTATATAAGAGGTGTAAAATGGCTGGTTTATCATCAAGAGAGATACAAAGAAATTATGTAGAAAGAAAAGAAAAAAAAGGCTGGAAGAGAATTCAAATTTGGAAAATTGATGAGACGAATGAAGAGGTTCAGATGCGCATAAAGTTAGGGGCTCAATTAGTAAATCAATCAGAAAAAGAAAAATATCTTATGGAAGAATTAACTAGATACAATGATGAAATGCTAAAGGGCATTATATGGTAGATTATGTTAGAGGAGATATTGTAATTTCAAGCATTGGTGGCATAAATGGTAAACCAAGGCCTTTTATTGTAGTTCAAAATGATTTACTAAATAGCAATTTATTCACAACATTAGTTGCTCCTTTAACAAGCGAGATAAAGATTGAGCAAGAGGATTTTAGGCCGATATTAAAGCCATCTAAAATGAATACCTTAGAAAGAGCTTCACAAGTGATGTTAGACCGTATAATTGTAATAAACAAGAGAGACATTGTTAATATAATTGGGAATTTAACTAAAAAGGAACTGCAATTTTTAAATCAATCGTTAGCTTTTGTAATTGGGTTTTGAGATGGTTCATACAGAACTCTCCACTTTCTAAATCTTCTATACTCATTGCCTTTCAATCTTGGACTTTGTCATTTCTTATAAAATGTTCCTGGTAAAGCATATAGTACATGTCGTCACGTTTTATATCGTCATTTCGACTCCAGAATTGAAATACTTCGAATATATTATAGACTTAGAAAAAAATTATATTAAACTTTAATAATAATTAGTTCAAATTTAGTGATATTTTAACTTCAACTTGAAAAAATATTTACCATTTGAGTTAACCTCTTGAGCTAGAGAGCATATTTAATAAGAATTTAAACTACTCGTACTCGAATCTGCTTAAATGCTTAAACGGAATTGGCGCTTACAAATTATTCTGTATAGCACTCCATTTAATTATTATCTTTTTCTTAGCAAATTTTGGTAAATAATCTTAAAACTTATCATAACATCATCTCATAACTTCTTGATATAACAATAGTTTAATTAAAATATTTATATTGGTCTCTTAAAAAGCTAAATATTTCCTTATCCCGATCGCGTTTTAAATTATATTTTCTTATATTCTATAAATCAATAACTTATGCATTTTGGAATTCGCTTCCATTATCAGTGAGAATCGTGGTAAACTTACTGTATGGTAAATAGTGATATGCTGTTTCTAATATCTCTGTGGTGGAGCGTGATGCATGAGAGTTAGTAGCTCTAGCATACATTAGATTTGTAGCTTCGTCTTGTACGACTACCACATAAAAATTTTTACCATCTCGCCTAAACTCCATACTATCTAATGAAATACATTCTCCAGAAGCTCTAGCTTTATAATTAGATGGTTTACGTAAAACATTTTCTCTACGCTTTGCTCGTATTAAAGATTTTTTAGTCCTTAGCTTATTTGGGAAGCTATTAATAATATTTTGAATAGTTCCGCTTGAAATTGGCTTTATGCCTTTTATCTGACAATATTTATCAAGATGTGGTTTGATCTTGTACTTCCCTATATTAGGGTGATCTTTTCTCATCTTACAAATGAATTTTACTATTCTGCTATCCCAATTTGCTTTGCGGATATTATGAGGACGTTTAGATTTTATTTCTATTTTACAACCATTATCTTGGCACGCTTTATATAGTTTTACATAATTATAGTAGCTAGATTTACTTAGTTCAAATGCTTCTATGGCTGCTTTATAGCCATAGTTTAATCCAAATTCAACTATCTTTATTATTTTCTGTGCTTGCTCTGTCAACTCTGACTCATTAATTCCTATCTTATATACTCTTCTTATATTTATTGGTTGACCTATTATTCTATACATTGAAAATGCCTCCATTAAAATACATTATTTTAATCGATTATTTTCCAATATGTATCCTGACTTATTCA
>JBKDHQ010000175.1:0-721 GCA_046336365.1 Neisseriaceae bacterium | reverse complement strand
CTATTACATCCTCTGGTATTTGTGATAATATGTCTAGTTTATCTTGAGTTAAGTTTGGGTTCTTTGCCATCTTTAGTCCTTTTTTAATTAACATTATTTTAACTAATATCAGACTAAAGCACAAAATTACTCACAGACTCTTTTCTAATATTGTATTATATACTAGGGCAATCCGCTTCTAGAGAAATGTAAAATTTTTTACGATTATGTATAATTCTTAAAATTTAAAACATATTGATAAACTTAATGTTATTATTAATTAAAATTAAGAGAATAAATCTAAAATATTAGAAACGGATTGCTGTGTATTATATACCCTATGTGTTGATTTATTTATTTTATTTAGACTAAAAAATGATATGTTTAGTTTATGTAGAGGCGATTTATAATGTTGGCAAGTTAACCTTTGCTTATGTGCTTACGTTTGTGTATTTTTAATACTTTTTTCTTCTGATGTGTTTATCACTAGTTTACTATTAATGAAATTCTCGATTAATGTAATTTGATTTTAGGCTTAATTCTACGTGCTAAAAAATCGGCGATTATCAGCAGTATTGTTTTTCCCCAACCATATAAGGAATATAATGACCCCTGAAAACTAGACCACTAATTAAGAGAGTTTTAATGTAAAATTATCACAATAAGATTGTGCATATAAATGGGGAAATAATGATGGGTAAAACACATCCACCAGTGTTAAAACTCAAGGTTGCACTTGCTG
>JBKDHQ010000174.1:0-11607 GCA_046336365.1 Neisseriaceae bacterium | reverse complement strand
CACTTCAATATATTTATACATAAGTGTTTTCTGACGCTCACCATCTTTATAAACTTTCACTTCACCAAGTAATTTATTATTTTTCCAATTTCCTTCATATGTAGTTTTATCTTCTGCATAATACATTTTTGCTGTACCATGGCGTAAACCATTCAACATTCCTCCTTCATAAATATCTCCATAATAATATTTAAGCTTACCTTTGCCATCCATCTTTCCATTCTTCCAGCCCCCAAGATATGAAGAGCCATCAGCAAAATACATGAAGCCTTTACCATGTGGTTCAAATTTATTATTAATCTCACCAATATATTTTCTATTCTTTCCTGTTTTATATATTATAGTTGCATGATTACGCTTATTATTTACAAAAATCTGTATAATTTCCTTATCATTAGTTGATTTTGCTTTCGTTGTAAACGTTCCCTCAAATACAGTTTTATCCTCATGAGTTAACTTTCCTCTTCCATTAGGTAAACCATTTACTATACCTCCCTCATATATATCTCCATTTGAGTATCGATATCTTCCATTTTCATCATTCATTTTCCCATCAACAAATTTTCCTTTATAATTAGAACCATCAGGAAAAGTTAATGTTCCATCAACAGGTATGCCGTTTACCATACTTCCTTGAAATATATTTCCATTAAAATATTTGTAGCGCCCTTGGCCTGTCATTTCACCGTTTAGCCAATCTCCAAAATATGAGGAACCATTTTTAAATGACATAATCCCTTTTCCATGTGGAACATTATTTTGATTGACCGGACCATTATATTCTTTATTCATTCCATATTTATATGTTATCTTTGTATTATTACTACGGGTTCCATTAATAATAGTGTATGTGATTGTTGAACCATCTTTCAATTTGATGGTTTCTTGCTGTTTTTCTTCACCTACTTGACTTTGGTTCACACCTCCATTTACATTTTGTTTTTCTTTATCACTACCAGTACTTTGAGGAAAATAACTTGTTTCATCAACTAAATTATCATTTGAGTTTTGCTTAGGATGTTGAGATGACGTTTTTATATCACTTACTTTATCATGTTGGGGTTGCTTAGATTTTGTAGTGGCTAATAGTAATTTATTTGTATTCATATTAAATCGACCTCTTATTATATATAATTAAAGTGAGATTATATTACTTAATCATCATTTTATAAATATAAATTTGGGGAGTTTAATATGCTGCAACTTAGCTCGAAACGTCAATTCGCTGCTAACGTTTTATTTAGCGGCTAGATTTATACGTCTTCCCCGAGCCAAGTTTGCGCAATGCAATAATATATTATTGACTAATACATTTGTATTTAATAGCTACAGTATAGTCCTGATTAGTATTCATAAATGGCATTGGAGCTTCTCCTCGCCTTTCTTGTTTCATCATTGATATATTATTAATTGCTTCTTTTGTACTGTGATCTAAAAAGCCACCATTATATCTTGTTCTATGCGATATTACAGCAAGATACTTACCTTGCTCTTTACAAGTTTTTGTCGCAGCTTTGATGCCACCATCTAATGCAGCTGGCCCTGTTCTATCTGTGGCATTCATTGTATAAGTACCATCAGAGTTGGGGATTATTGTTGTGGAAGTAGTTGAACAACCAAGAATTATCATTGAAGCAGTTGTTAATAATAAAATGTTTTTCATGTAGAACCCTATAAGAACAATAAAAAATTACAAATACATCAAATTTTATCAAAAACATATTTTATCATAAGTGTTTTGACCTTTTGCACTTATAAAAAATCTTTAAATTAGCTTATTTATTAATTTGTTCACTATTAAAGCATATATATCCTCATCTTTTAAAATACCAATTATTGGTAGTTCTAAGTATTGATGATTTTGACAAGTTATAGTATACTTTAATTATGAATTATCTTATATTCAATAATTTTAGGAGTTATTAAAATGAAAACTTTAAAAAAAATTTTCCATATAATTGTTTTATCACTAATACTATATGTACCATTCTCTTTTGCACAAGCAAAAAAATACACCACTAATGAGATTGTAGCCATGGTCAAACAAACAAATATTAATATTGAGAATGTTATGATCAAAAATGCTAGAGACCACCAAATGCTAGTAGCATCTGACTTAGATAATGTTATAACAAGCGATTTTTTTGGAGTAGTAATTGAACCTGGCGGTGATATGATAAATAAAAATCAATATATACAAATGGTTAATCAAAATTTTACTTACGGTTTCTCTGATGTAAAACGTTTTATAACCCACATCCAAATTTATGGAGATGTTGTTGTAGAACAAGGTCTGATAGTACTTTATGCAAATGGCGCCCCTGTAATAGCATTCGCTTGTATGGGAACCCTTTTAATTCAAGATGATGGGACAACTAAATATAATGCTGGTACCGCACCAATGGTACAAATAAACACTGATTTATTAAATCGTATATCCTATTACACAGCAAATCCTTCTGCTTTATATCATGTAGAAGTTCGTTATGACAAGATAAAATAAGTGTGAAACATGACTATATTAATTAAAAAGCCGGGTTGAGACTTAAGATCAATATCCGGCTTTACGTTAGAAAGAATATACTAAATTAAGAAATAATTGCAAAGGCCTAATCTATCTTCTAATTTATAAAAGCTTCATTTCACCTCTATAAATTCAATTAAAGATTTTTCAAAACGGTTTAATCCCTCAATAATATCCTCTTTTGAAATAATTAATGAAGGTGCAAAACGAGTTACATTTGGTGATGCATTTAAGATCGCCACACCATTTTTAAAACCAAGTTTAACTATTTCACGAGCTAGCCCTTGATATTTATCGTTTAATTCTAAACCAATTAATAAGCCATCACCACGAATACTTTTATAAATATCTAATCGTTTATTTAATTCATTTATTTTCTGAATAAATATTTCTCTTTTTTCTATTACTCCATTTAAAACTTCTGGAGTATTAATAATATCAAAAGCTTTACCGGCAACAGCTGTAGCTAACGGGTTACCGCCAAAGGTAGACCCATGCGAACCAATTTCAAAACCAGTTGTAAATTTATCCTTAACTAAAAGAGCTCCGATTGGAAAACCTCCACCGAGTCCTTTTGCAACACTCATTATATCTGGTTCAATACCATAATTCATATAGGCAAAAAGCTTACCAGTTCTACCCATTCCCGTTTGTACTTCATCAAACATCAATATACAGTTAAATTTATCACATAGCTCTCGCAATCTTTTAAGGAATTCAAAAGTAGCATTTATTATTCCACCTTCAGCCTGTATTGGTTCTACTACAACTGCTGCTGTATTTTCATCGATTAATTGATGAAGTGCATTAACATCATTAAATACACCATGTTCAATTCCAAGTGGCAATGGAGAAAAACCCTCACAATATTTACCCTGTCCGCCAACAGATACTGCAAATAAAGTACGTCCATGGAAACTATTGATAAAAGATATTATTTTATTTTTGTTATTCCCGTATGTACTTGCAGCATATCTTCGTGCTAATTTTAAACCGCTTTCCACCGCCTCAGTACCTGAATTAACAAAAAATACTTTATCAAAACAAGTACTTTCTGTCAACTTTTTTGCTAATTCAAATGCTGGCTTATTCATCATCACATTACTCACATGCCATAATGTATTTGCTTGTTTAGTTAATGTCTCAACTAGCCTAGGATGTGATTGTCCTAGAGAATTTACTGCTACACCACCAGCAAAATCAATAACTTCTTTACCATTTTCATCATAAAGTCTAGAACCTATGCCTGATATTGGCATGAAATCAACTGGATCATAAACATTTAATAAGTACTCATTATATTCTTGTTGCATTTGACTCACAATAATATCCTCCTTGTTAGCACTGATACTTCTTTAGTCGTAAAGCATTTAATTTTATAAATCCCTTGGCATCAGTTTGATCATACTCACCAAGCTTATCCATACTTGCAATATCAAAATCATAGAGTGAGTTGGATGAGTGTCTACCTTCGATGATAACATTACCTTTATATAAAGTAAGCGTTACTAATCCATCCATACGCTTCTGACTAACATTAATAGCTGCCATTAACATTTCCATCTCTGGACTAAACCAAAATCCATTATATATCAATTGCGCAATTTTTGGTGCTAGACTTGCTTTAATTAATAATACTTCTCGATCTAAAGTTAGTGTTTCTAAATCTTGATGCGCATTAAATAAGATAGTCCCTCCTGGAGTTTCATATACTCCGCGTGACTTCATTCCTACAAACCTACTTTCAACAATGTCAATTCTACCAATACCATTAGCTCCACCAACCTGATTTAAATAACTAAATATAGCTAGTGGCGAAGAATCTATAGTCTTCTGATTATTTAAATCAACAACCTTAACCGGTACTCCACTTCTAAATTCAATTTCTAACTGATGGGGGGTGTCTGGTGCATCTATAGGTGAAATTGTCTTCTTAAACATATCTACAGGTGGAGATACTTGTGGATCTTCTAAAATACCAGCTTCATAACTAGTATGCATAAGATTTTCATCAATACTATATGGTTTAGCTAAAGTAGAAGTTACCGGTATACCTTGAGCTTCAGCATAATTAAGTAAATCTGTTCTTCCTTTAAACTGCTCTAAAAATTCAGGATCTTTCCATGGTGAAATAATATTAACTTGAGGTAAAATCTGCATAAATACAAGTTCAAACCTAATTTGATCATTACCTTTACCAGTTGCTCCATGTGCAATATGGTTTATTCCATGCTTTTTTGCATACTCTGCAATTTTTTTTGCGATTAATGGTCGTGCAATTGAGGTCCCTAATAAGTAACGGCCTTCATATAGTGCACCAGTTTTTAAGAGAGTGAAAATATAATCGTTAACAAATTCTTCTTTACAATCTTCAATTATAACGTTTTTTGCACCTATTGCCAATGCCTTCTTTTGTGCTGCCTCAAAATCTTCTTCTTGCCCAACATCTACCATAAACGCTGTAACTATATAACCCTTATTAATTAACCATTTTAAGATAACTGAGGTGTCTAACCCACCACTATATGCTAATATAACTTCTTGTTGCATAATATTTATTCCTTAGAAATTAACAATCTTACAAAATCTTAACCCTTAATTAACTTTAAACCTTGGCATTAACAAAAACTTGTAACTGGCTAATTCGTTCTTTTGCTATATCTAGACCAAGATTACCAGTTGCTCCAATATGAGTTTTGGCTAATATATTTTTTAACGGATCACTTGTCTTTAGTTGATCCAACTGCCCTGCAATTTTAATATATGCATCTCTAAACGGTATACCCTCATTAACGAGATTAAGCACTGCATCTGTTGCAAATACATCTGGGGTAAACGAGTCTAAACATGTTTTTTCATTAACTACGACTTTATCCATAATAATAGAAATGACATCTAATGATTGAGTTACAATATCACATGACTCAAAAAATGTTCTCTTAGATTCCTGAAAATCACGATTATATCCTGAAGGTAATGCACGTGTTATATCAAGTGTCTGCATTAAATTAGCAATAATTGTAGCACTTTTTGCACGCATTAATTCAAATGGATCAGGATTTTTTTTATTTGGCATTAAACTACTACCAGGACAAAACTCGATTGGTAATTCTAAATATGCCATTTCTGGAGCACTAAATAAAATAACATCAGTAGCTAACTTAGATAAATCTAACATAATTTGGCTAAAAGCATGAATCACAATGCTTTCAAATTTACCTCGGCTGTTATTCACATACAAAACATTATTTTGTACTTTATCAAATCCAAGTAAATCAGCAGTATATTGTCTATTAATTGGAATACTAACTCCATAACTTGCTGCTGAACCTAATGGTGATTGATCAACTAGTTTGTAACTACTAATTAATAGGTCCCCATCATCTAATAAAGATTCAATAAAAGCTCCCATCCATAAGCCCATTGATGATGGCATAGCTTTTTGATAATGCGTCCTACCAGCATAAGGTATTGTTTGATATTTATTTGCAAAATTATAAAGTACATTTAGCGTATTAACTAATTTAGTTAAAGTTAATAAAATCTGATCTTTAGTATATAACCGTAATGCTACTAAAACTTGATCATTTCTTGACCTAGCAGTATGAATTTTTTTACCAATATCACCTAAATATTTTACTAAATAATTTTCAATAGCAGTATGGATATCTTCATCGGCATCCTCTATAGTAAATTTATTATCTGCAATAAGTTTAATAATACTTTCCAATGTACTTTCTAAGCTCTTACACTCGTTATCAGTAATAATACCAATTTGAGCTAACATTTTTGCATGAGCAATACTTGCAATACAATCATACTTAGCAATTTTTAAATCTAATTTTGGATCATCGCCAGTCATAAAATTTTCTACTACTTGATTTAATGAATATCCCTTTTCCCAGAGCTTACTCATAATGACCTTTTCCTTTCTGGAAAATATATACTATTTCATATTCAAGTCCCCTTTTTGTTGCCAAGATGCTGCCTACTAGTAGTAGGCGACGTCGCTTGACGCCTCAATGGAACTTGAATATGTTCGATTATAAAATAACTAATTTATGGATAAATTGCCGATTGCTCTAAACCAATTTGTTCATTTAATCCATACATTAGATTCATATTTTGAACAGCCTGGCCAGATGCACCTTTTACTAAATTATCAATCATACTAACTACAACTAAATGCCCAGTTCTCTCATCTAAATATAGGCTAATATCACAAAAATTACTACCTAATACAGACTTTGTATTTGGCCTAGAATGATTAGTATTAAGACGAATAAAATATCTATCTTTATAATAATACTGATATATATCAATAATTTCACTTAATTTATGAGAATGTGCTAATTTACAGTATGCAGTTACCATTAAACCACGTGGCATTGGCACTAAATGTGGCGTAAAACTAACTGTTATTTTTCGATTAGCTAAAATACCTAGTTCCTGTTCTATTTCTGGTATGTGTCTATGAATTCCAGCTATTTGATATGCAGCAAAACTATTACTAACTTCACAGTAATGATTACCTAAATTTAAATTTCTACCACTACCAGATACGCCTGATTTAGCGTCTAAAATAATTGTGCTGCTATTATCAATTAAGTTTTGCATTAGTAACGGTGCAACCGCTAAAATTGAAGCAGTTGGATAACACCCAGGGTTAGCAATTAAATTACTTTTTTGAATTTGCTGATATCTATTAATCTCTGGCAAACCATAAACAGCCATTTCTAATAATTTATCAGGTGCTGGTTCATGCTGATACCATTTCTGATATACCTTGCCATCGTTAAGGCGTAAATCAGCGCTTAAATCAACCACTTTAACACTATGAGTTAAAAATTTTTGCGCCAATAAAGCAGAAGCAGTATGAGGAAGTGCTAAAAATACCACATCACTATTTGCGGCAATTTTATCTACGTCAATTTTGCTGAACTTAATGTGAGGATGCTTTATAACCACTGTTGTTTTAGCTAGGTGCGGGAATACGTGAGACAGTTCTTGATCATGATAACTTTCTGAAACCAGATAACTAATCTCAACTTGTGGATGATTCATTAAAATACGGACTAATTCAATCCCAGTATAACCACTTGCACCAACAATACTTGCTCTAATCATGCCTATTTCCTAATAATTCTTGTTCCAACTAATGCGTTAGAATTCATAGCAATAGTAAATAATTGTTCTGGATTATTACCATTAATAATATGCGCACTAGCTAATTTACCAGATAAAGCAATATTACACGCAGTTAATTTTGGAATCATCCCACCACTGACCTTATTTTCATTTAGCATCTCTTGAATTTGTGTAGTAGTTAAAACGCTAACCAAACTTTTTGGATCATTAATATCTGCATAAAACCCATCAATATCACTAAGTAATATCAACTGATCCGCATTAACAGCCTTAGCAATTTCTGCAGCGGCTAAATCAGCATTAATATTATAAGTATTACCATTATTACTAGAATCAACTCCAAGCGGTGCAATAACCGGAGTAACACCAATATTTAATAAATTTGATAACAATGTCACATTAACTTGCTTCACCTTACCTACAAACCCCAATTTTTCCTTATCAATAAAATCTGCGTTAATTAAATTAGCATCATGTCCTGATAAACCTATCGACAATACATTAGCATGATTAAGCTGATAAACTAAATTACAGTTAATGTTGCCTAAGAGTGACATTTGCGTTGCTTCTAAAATATCTTCAGTAGTTTTTCTTTGCCCATTAATAAATTTACTTTCTATCTTTAGTCTAGCACATAATTTTGTAATATCTGCACCACCGCCATGAACAACAATTATCTGAAAACCTATATTTTTTAGAGAAGCAATTGTACTAGATAGAATATTTAATTCAGAAAAATCATTTATAATCGAACCTCCACACTTAATAACAATAACTTTCTTCTTATTATTATTTACTTCTTCACTCATTATTTTAAGTCCTATAAGCTGCATTAATCTTAACATAATCATAGCTCAAGTCACATCCCCATGCCATACTATGTGAGTTACCCAAACAAAGATCAATATTAATGTTAACAGTTTTTTGTTGTAGTAAGTTTAATGCATCTTCTTCACTAAATGCTAGCGGTAAACCATTTGCAAATAATTTTAAATTACCTAAAGAAATTTGCATTTTATTTGGATTTATTTGATTATCTGCATAACCAACAGCACAAGCAATTCTTCCCCAATTTGCATCATTACCAAAAATAGCTGCTTTAACTAAAGTAGAAGATACAACTGATTTAGCAACATTCTTTGCCTGTTTTGGACTTTTAGCACCAATTACAGTAACTTCAATTAGTTTAGTAGCACCTTCTCCATCTTGTGCAATTTTCTTTGCTAAAAGTATCATTAATTCAACAAGACCTGCATAAAAAATCTTGCCATCCTCACTATTAAGGCTTTTTATTGGAGTATTTTTTGCCATTTTATTGGCCATAACTAGCACCATATCATTTGTCGATGAATCTCCATCAACACTAATCATATTAAATGATTGATTTGTTGCATTTCTAAGTGCATCTTTTAATACTTTATGTTCAATATCTGCATCAGTTGTAACAAATGCTAACATTGTTGCCATATTAGGATGTATCATTCCTGATCCCTTAGCAATTCCTCCAATTCTTATACTACTATTATTTAATTGTATTTCAACTGCAGCCTCTTTAACAAAAGTATCAGTTGTCATAATTGCATGGGCAGTTTTATTGTTTGCATCAGCTGACAAACTATCAACCAATGATGGGATTTTATTAGTTATCTTATCTATAGGCATAGTAACACCGATAACACCAGTACTAGCTACCCCAACTAAATTTGCATCAATATTTAAGCCTTCAGCTACTTTTGCTATCATCTGTTTAGCATGAAGATCACCAACTTTACCGGTACAAGCATTTGCATTGCCGCTATTAATTATTATTGCTTGCAATAGACCATCTTTAATGTTTTTTTTAGTTAGAACTAAAGGAGCTGCTTTTACTTTATTCTTAGTAAACACTCCTGCTGCAACTGCTGGTACTTGACTACAAATTAAGCCTAGGTCTAATTTACCTGACTTTCTAATATTTGCTGCAACAGCAGATGAAGTAAACCCTATTGGTGCACAAATACTATGTGGAATAAAAGTAATCTTTGATTTCATAATATACCCATTATCTCATTAAGTGACTTATTTAATGTAGCAACTAAAATTGCTTTTATTGTATGTAACCTATTAGCAGACTCTTCAAATACAACTGAATGCTTACTTTTAAACACTTCATCTGCTACTTCTGTTATATCAATCCCATAATTTGTTAAAGCATCTTTAGCAAATTTTGTTTCCATATCATGAAATGCAGGTAAGCAATGCATAAACAATACTTGAGGATTTTTGGTTTTTTCTAACATAGCCATTGTTACCTGATAATCTTTCAATAGCTTTACCCTTTCAACTATCTGGTGCTCTTCACCCATCGATACCCATGCATCTGTATATACCACATCTGCATTTCTTAAACATTCATCATTGTCAGAAATTTCAATTTTTGCCACACCATTATTTGCAGATTTTACAATATTAATAATATCATGATTTGGATGAAGTTGTTTTGGACCATACAGTACACAATGCATACCAAGCTTTGCACAAACATATAACCAGGCAATAGCCATATTATTTCTGGTATCACCAACAAATACCACTTTCACTTGATTTAATTTTTTATTAGGTAATTGTTCTTGAATCGTCATTAAATCTGCCAAAATCTGGGTTGGATGATCATCGTCAGTTAATCCATTATATACTGGAATGTTTGAATATTTAGCTAAATCACAAATAGTCTGTTTTAAAAATCCGCGAAATCCAATCGCATGATAAAAACCAGCTAAAACTTGTGCAGAATCAGCAATAGATTCTTTTTTTCCAAACTGAGAACTTTCTATATCCAAATATGTTACGTGCCCACCTTCTTCAACTATACCGATTTCAAATGCACATCTAGTTCTCGTTGAAGACTTCTCAAATATTAATACTACATTTTTACCACGTAATAAATTACCAGTAGTATCGTTTTGTCTTTTTTGTTTTAATTTATGTGCTAAGTTTAGTAAATAGTATATTTCATCTTCTGAAAAGTCAAGTAGAGTTAAAAAACTTCTACCATATAAATTTATTGACATAACTCGAATATCCTGTAAGCAATTCCCTAATACTTAATTCACTTCAAAAAACCAGATAATATCAATTTTAAAAGCATTAACCAATCGGCATTATAAACAGCTCTTACTTTATATTATAAAGTATAAATTTGAAGACAATAATATAACACAAAGGTTATATTTTACCTAAAGATTATTTTTGATTGCGTCGTCGAAGAGATTGTGGATTAGGAGATAATATATTGGGCACAGAGATCTTTAATTTAAATAATGCATATTGCATCAATTTAACACTTTGTTCTATTTGCTTTTTTTTAAATAAAGTCAGTGATAACATAATTTTCTCATTTTGAAATAGCACACTTAAAAATAGACGATTTTTACGATTTGACAAGCGGCAATTGTAACATAATAGGATCACCTCCGCAAATTTTCTTTAAGCATGTATAAGTCATATACATATTGGAAATTATCCTAAGTATTAATTATATCATTTTGTACTAATTGCCTATGTCGTTGAAATGGTGTAATTTTATTATCAAAACGAGCATGTACTCGGTCAAAATTGTACCATCTCAAATACTTATCCAATTTTTTATTAAATAAATTAATGTCTCTAAATAATAAGCTCTCATATTTAATCATAAATTCATCCTGAATAGTTCGATTTAGTCGTTCACATCTTGCATTTTGCTTTGGTGTGCTAGGGTAAGTACGGTAGTGAGTAATATTGTTTTGCTTAACATATTTAGCAAAATCTTTTTGTGAATAAGTCAGGATACATATTGGAAAATAATCGATTAAAATAATGTATTTTAATGGAGGCATTTTCAATGTATAGAATAATAGGTCAACCAATAAATATAAGAAGAGTATATAAGATAGGAATTAATGAGTCAGAGTTGA
>JBKDHQ010000173.1:0-298 GCA_046336365.1 Neisseriaceae bacterium | reverse complement strand
GCTGGCTGTTTGTAACCTAGGCTTGAGTGTAATCGTTTATTATTATAATATACAATGTAATTGCTTAGCTCAGTTTTAAGTTGGATCAAGCTTTCAACCCCAGCCATATGTATACACTCATATTTAATAGTTCTCCAAATAGGGACTGTCCAGAATTTTCTTACTACCTGACAAAATATAATTAGATCATTAAAAATTTAACATTAAAACATAGAGTTGGCTTATACTTGCGGTGACAAAACCTTTTAACTCACTGTAGGAGCCAATATGCAAGCAAGCCAACTCAAAGATATTGTAT
>JBKDHQ010000172.1:0-9585 GCA_046336365.1 Neisseriaceae bacterium | reverse complement strand
CAACATGCTTTGTGCTTTACTTAGAGTCTCATCATCAACCAGTCTACTTTTCCCTGTCATAATTTACTCCACAATAATGTTATTATATTAGCATTATTATAACATATTATCTGACTAGTTATTTGGTTTAATTGGTATAAGTCATATCCCCTTACCAATCAAATATTTTGATGTTGAGAGTTGTGCAGTATTCGGTAATTTTGGTATTATTTTATTTATGATGTTTGTAGGATCAGAGTTTAACTTTAGACGAATATTAGCAGTTGATAAAACTAACATTATCTTACCTTTTATAATAATTTTAATACCATTTTTACTAGGAGCTGTAACCTATTTGCTACTATTAAAACTGGGATTAATAGATTCATTTGGTATATCACATAAATTCTTAATAGCTATATTCATTGGTATTGCAGTATCAATGTCAGCATTTTCTATGTTAGTGATGTTTATTAATAATACAAAGTTAAAGTTTAGTAGAATTGGCAAGGTAGCCATTTTTTGTGCGACTTTTGAAGATGCTGTATTTTGGATTTTGTTTGCTATCGTATTAGCATGTTTCCAAGAGAATGGGTACATGCACGCTACACCTATAATATACTTGGGATTATATATTTTATTTATAATTTATATAATGCCATTTATCATTAATAAGATTATCAATAAAATTCATACTAGTTTAAGCATGTTGGGTTTAATTTTTGGGGGATGTTTATTATCTGCTAATTTAGCTGATTTAGTAAATCTTCACCCTATGTTTGGTGGTTTTATTTTTGGTTTATCATTACCTAGAAATAATGCAATTATTAAGCAGTTAAGAGAACATCTATTGGAGTTCGTGATAATTATTTTATTACCAGTTTATTTTGTGAAAACAGGAATTGAAGCAAGTACTAGTTTATCATTTGATCAAAGTACAATGATGGTTTGTATTATATTTATCCTTATTTCATTTTTAGGTAAGTATGGTAGTGCATTTATTGTAGGTAAAACATGGCATTTTTCCAATAAAGAAATAGTGTTATTAGGATCTTTATTAAGTATACGGGGAACCATAGAAATAGCTTTATTAAATGTTGGTATGGAGATTGGGTTATTAGAGTCTAAAACTTATAGTGCTTTGGTAATTATGTCTTTAATCACGACCTGGTTTGCAACTTCATTAACCTTATATTTAGATAAGAAATGTGTGAATACTTAATAAATTTGCAGCTCATTTAAAGGCAATATCATACCTTCAAGAATATCTGTAGGAATAGCTTCGGTAAAACCTAGGAGGGTTAATTTTTTACGAAGCGCCACTCGATTAACTACATTAAATTTGTTAAATAATTGTTCAGTAAATATACCATCAATCGTACTTTTACTAACTTTTTTGTTATCTATTTTTGATAAAACCTCAGCAATTTCTTGACTACTTAAATGCGAAAGGAAGAAAAAAATAACTTGTTTTTCTCTTTTAGTTAGTTTATAGTCTTTAATAGAAGAGCTGATTCTTGATGTACAATCTAGTGATTTTATTATTTGATGACTAAAACTACTCATGCTAAGTTTTTTTACATAGCCAAAAATGCCAACTACATTTTGTGTGCTTGGATTGATTATTGGTTCCTTAATTACAATAATTGGTTGTACCTTACCACAAAATTTATGAATTTTTAAAGACTGATAACGTTTTTTATTTTGTTTAACAAATGCATCCTCTTTTTCTATATCTTCATGTCTATATTTTCCAAATTGTTCTAATGCATGTCCTGAGCCAACCAAATGCTCTTTATTCTGATAACCAATCAAATGTGCAAATGGTTTACTACAAAACACTATAATTGAATTTATATCTTTAATCGATATGATTAAATTAGTTATGCCTGATTCTATAATAGTAAAAGAATCAATAATTTTATTGAGAAAATCGCTATCATTCATGATATGTGATTATAGCACCAGTGCAAAAACACTGTTTAAAATTTTAAGTCAGTTCATTAAAATATTGTCTTATATAGTTTAATAGAATAGAAAGAAATAAAAAGTGAATAAAAATTTAATTGCATTTATAGCACTTATGATAGTACCGCTATCTGGTTTGGCGGTTGATGTTTATGTACCATCATTACCCCATATTGCAGAATTTTTTAAAGTAAGTGCTAGAGATGCGCAAACAACAATTACAATATATTTATTAGGATATGCATTAAGCCAAATTATTGCTGGGGTTGTATGTGATGCATTCGGACGAAAAATAACAACAGTAGTATCGCTAGCCTTATTTAGCCTTATTAGTTTGTGGATAGTATTATCTCATAGTATCTATATAATTATGGTCTTACGTTTTATACAAGGATTTTTAGTTAGTTTTTTTGCTGTTGCACAAAGGGCAATAATTGTCGATATTTTTAAATCTGATGAAAAGAAATTGCACAGTATGGCAAATTATATAGTAATAGTTTGGTCCATTGGTCCAATTGTTGCTCCAGTAATTGGTGGATATTTACAACATCTATTCAACTGGCAGGTAAATTTTATATTTTTGATACTATATAGCGGATTGATGTGCTTTTTGGCAATATTTTTTGTGCCAGAAACATTAGAGAAACGTATAAAATTGGATATAAATTATATGAAAGAAAGCTATACAACAATATTGGGTAACAAGAGTTATATTTTAGGTTTTACCTGTAATGGATTACTTTATATTTTAAGTATTTCTTTTAGTACAATAGGAGCATTTCTTATTGAACGTAAAATGGGTTATTCACCAGTAGTATTTGGTTATTGTGCATTATTATTAGGTAGCTTTTGGTTTTTGGGTCAAATGCTAAATAAAATTCTAATAAATTATTCAACTGAACGTAAAATTATGGTTGCATCCAGGATAAATATAGTTATTGCATTAATTGCGTTAGCATGGTCAATGATAAGTTTCAATATAATTCAGCTGATATTACCGCTCTTATTTTTAAATCTTTCAGCTGCAATTGTATTTGGCAACTATTTTATTCGAAATTCAACGATGTTCCCACGCTTTGCTGGTAATGCCGGGTCTTTGCAGGGAGCAGGCCTACTAATAATTACGTCAATCGGAGGATCTATTGTAAATCAATTTGTTTCAACCTCATCAGCAATCCCTCTAATTACTGTTTATCTATTAATTACGGTTTTATGCTTTGTACTAACACGTATGATTAAATTTAATGTGAAATAATCAGTTAAATGAGAAAGCTTGTTCAGCGCTGATGAATTAAATTATTTAATACGTGATTTGCCTTTATCCAAGCACAAATAATTTTAACTTTTACAGTTGTGATACTATGTTTATTATTATAAAAGAAGTATGATATAATATTACATTGTAATATTATTGTTGGAACTGATGAAATGGCAACTTCGATACGAATTGATGAAGCATTGAATACTAAAATTAGTGCTTTGGCTGAAGCTAAGCATCGAACTAAGCATTGGATTATTATAGAAGCAATTAAAGAATACATTGCCAAAGAGGAGTCTCGTACAAGGTTTGTACAAGAAGCAATTAAAGCTTGGGAGGATTATCAAAAAACAGGGTTACATTTAACTGGTCATGAACTCATTTCATGGTTAAGGAAACAAGGTACTGAAGATGAAACTGAGATGCCAGAATGTCACGTTTAATTGTTACTAGAACTGCTGTTATCGATATTAAGCGTTGTTGTGACTTCCTAAATAAAAAAAGCCCAAAAGCAAGTATAAAAGCCTACAATCTTATTGCAGATAAGCTTGAGTTATTAACATCACAGCCAAATATTGGTCGAATAGTGGAGGATGGGCTGCGAGAGCTAATAATTGAATTTGGGGCATCTGGATATATTGCATTATATAAGTATGATTCAAGTAATGATAGTGTTTATGTATTGGTTTTTCGCCATCAAAAAGAAGCTGGGCAGTAGGCTACCCAAAGATGTGCTGTCTCTTAAAAATTTAAACGTACAATAGCGTATTCTACATTTATAAAGATTGAAATGTTACTTAGTATTACCACAAAATATCAACCTGCTACTGATATAGGCTTTTTATTACATAAGAATCCACAAAATTTACATACAATATCTTTATCTTTTGGAACTGTTTATGTGTTTTATCCAGAGGTTTCATTAGAAAAATGTACTGTGGCAATATTAGTTGAAGTAGACCCTATAGCGCTCACTCGTAAAAAGAATTTGTCTAGTAATTCTTTTGCCCTTAAACCGTATGTAAATGATTTCCCTTATGTCTCTTCATCATTAATGAGTGTTGCGATAAATAAAGCATTTGGCACCTTATTATCAGGTAGAAGTAAGCATAGACAGGAACTGGTAAATTTAGCTATGCCTTTTGAGGTTAAATTACCGGTGATACGTTGTAGTGGTGGTAAGGAATTATTGTACCAGCTATTTGAACCACTTGGATATGAGGTTACTCTGAAGCAACATGTTTTAGATTCAATGTTTTCCAATTGGGGTAATAGTCCTTACTATACAGTTGAATTAAAAAATAATTGTACATTACGTGAACTTTTAATTCATTTATATGTTTTAATCCCGGTACTTGACAATAATAAACATTATTGGATTAGTGAGAGTGAGATTAATAAGTTAGTTAAATATGGTGAAGGATGGCTTCCCGCTCATCCAGAAAAAAATTTAATAACTAAGCGTTATTTAAAAAATTTCAAACCATATATAAATGTAGCTTTGGAAAGATTATCTGAAAATAATATATTAGAATATGATGCTGATGAAAGTGATAAGATAAAAGTAACTGAGGAATTGCTTGAAAGAAATTTAAATCTTAATCAGCAACGTCTTGATTGGGTTTTATCAAAACTTAAAGATTATAATGTTAGAAAAGTTATTGATTTAGGATGTGGAGAAGGCAACTTATTGATTAAATTATTAAAGGATAAGTCAATTGATCAAATAACTGGATGCGATATTTCACTTAAATCACTTGAAATTGCTGAAAATAGGCTAAAAATTGATGATTTACCTGATATATATAAAAATAAAGTTAATCTATTCCAAAGTTCTCTTACTTATAATGATAAAAGATTTTATGATTATGATGCTGCAACCTTAATTGAAGTGATTGAGCATATGAATTTGGATAAATTAGATTTTTTGAAGTTAACAATTTTTAAATTTGCTAAGCCTGGTATAGTTATTATTACTACTCCTAATGTTGAATATAATTCCTTATTTGAAAACCTGGCACCAGGTAAATTACGTCACAATGATCATCGCTTTGAGTGGACACGAGCACAATTTGCAAATTGGTCAAGTGAGGTTGCTCATCAATTTAATTATAGCGTAACTTTTTATGGTATTGGAAATCAAGATGAGCAATATGGTTCTCCCACACAAGTTGGAGTTTTTATAAAAAATGTCAACTAATATTCTAAAAATACCAGAACTATCTTTAGTATTATTGATTGGTACTTCAGGTAGTGGCAAGTCTACATTTGCAGCTAAACACTTTAGACCTACCGAAGTTATTTCTTCTGATTATTGTAGAGCGCTTGTTTGTGATGATGAATCTAACCAAGAATCAACAAAAGATGCTTTTGATTTGTTACATTTTATGGCTGCCAAACGCCTGTTCCGTGGGAAATTAACTGTTATAGATGCTACTAATGTACAACCGGAATCAAGAAAATATTTAATAGAATTAGCAAGAAAATATCATGTAGTCCCAGTTGCAATAGTCTTTAATATACCTACCGAAATATGTAATAAAAGAAATGAAAAACGACCTAATCGAAATTTTGGGGCACGTGTAGTCTCAAAACAAAACCATCTTTTAAATCGTTATATTAAAAATCTACGTAAAGAAGGCATAACAAATGCACATTTTTTAAATTCTGTTGAAGATGTTGGTAGTGTGATAATTGAAAGAACACTATTATGGAATAACCTTAAACATGAGCATGGGCCATTTGATATTATTGGAGATGTTCACGGTTGCTTTAATGAACTATATCAATTATTACTTAAATTAGGGTATGAGGTTAAAAAATCTGATCGTTACATTGTTACTCATAAAGAAGGTCGCAAAGTAATTTTTGTGGGCGACTTAGTTGATCGTGGCCCAAACACTCCTGATGTTTTACGTATAGTTATGGATATGGTAGGATCTGATATTGCGTTTTGTGTTGTTGGTAATCATGATGATAAACTTAAGCGCAAGCTACTAGGGAAAAATGTAAAAATAGCACATGGGTTGGAGCAATCCTTGCTACAGCTAGAAAATGAATCACAAGAATTCAAATTGAAAGCAACTGAATTTCTTGATAAGCTTGTTAGTCATTATGTCTTTGATGACGGTAATCTAGCTGTATCTCATGCTGGGTTGAAACAAGAATATATAGGTAGAGGTTCTCCACAAATTCGAGCATTTTGTATGTATGGTGAAACTACTGGTGAAATTGATGAGTTTGGCCTTCCCGTAAGATATCCATGGGCCAATGATTATCGTGGCAATACCAAACTAGTTTATGGACATACACCAGTTACAAAAGCTGAGTGGGTTAATAATACTATTGATATTGATACCGGTTGTGTATTTGGGGGCAAACTCACAGCATTACGCTACCCTGAAATGGAATTAGTGGAAGTTAAAGCAGATAAAGCTTATTATGCGTCAATAAAGCCACTTGACTATTCTGATAATATAGATAATGAAATACTTAACATTGATGATGTGACTGGTAAACGTATAATTAAAACTGAGCTAGCTAACAATATTATTATACGTGAAGAAAACGTTGCACCAGCGTTAGAAGTTATGAGCAGATTTGCAGTTGACCCAAGGTGGCTTATATATTTACCGCCGACTATGTCACCATCTGAAACAAGTTCAGTTGAAGGTTTACTTGAACATCCATTGGAAGTATTTAATTTTTATCGAAGCCAGAATGTCAATGATGTCATATGTGAAGAAAAGCACATGGGTTCACGGGCAATAGTCATTGTTTGTAAAAATGATCAAGTAGCAAAAAAACGTTTTGGTATAAATAGTGATGAAGTAGGCATCTGTTATACTAGAACTGGTCGTAGATTTTTTAATGATATAGTGGTAGAGCAACAATTTCTTACTCGTGTTGCACGAGCAATTACTATTGCTCAATTATGGGAAGAATTTAATACTGAATGGATTTGTTTTGATTGTGAATTAATGCCATGGTCTGCAAAGGCAACTGCATTATTAGAAGAACAATATGCACCAGTTGCAACTGCAGCAGATGTAGCATTAGCAGATGCTTCATTGTTATTGTCTAAAGCATTAGATTCTATCGAAGGTATTGCTCAATTGTATCAAAGAACTCTATCACGTCAAGAAATGGCCTCTTTATATCGTAGTGCATACCAAAGATATTGTTGGAATGTAGATGATATTAATGATTTTAAATTAGCGCCATTTCATATTCTTGCGTTTGAAGATAGTGTAAATATGGAAAAAGACCATCTTTGGCATTTGGAAAAAATTAATAAATTATGTAATGCTGATCCAGAAATTTTTCGTAAAACCCCTTATAAACTGGTAAATATTAATGATAGTGCAAATTGTGAAGAAGCTACTAGTTGGTGGCATGAATTAACCCAAAATGGTGGAGAAGGAATGGTTGTAAAACCTCTTGATTTTACTGTTATAGGAAAAAAGGGTTTGATTCAGCCTGGCATTAAGTGTCGTGGTAAAGAGTATTTAAGGATAATTTATGGACCAGAGTATACTGTACCAGAGAATTTACTCCGACTGAGATCCCGTTCATTAAATACTAAACGTTCATTAGCACTTCGTGAATATGCACTAGGTCATGAAGCACTCAAACGCTTCATTGATAAAGAGCCTTTATTTAGAGTACACGAAGCTGTATTTGGTATTCTTGCCTTAGAAACTGACCCAGTTGACCCACGTCTTTAACAAGTAGCCTTGGCATAAGTTGCATTTCATTTTCTATGTCATCAAAAAAGATATAATGATTTTTATATGTTTAATAATATATAAAACTTAATGCATATCATCACTAATAAGATTAAATCCTAAGATTAAAAGAATTTTATAGGTAAAATTTTAGTTGGTTTAATTTTGCACTATATTAGATAATATCTATTGCTGAATAAATTATTTTAAGTAAGATAAAGGGTGAATTAGTAGTATTACATACTTGAAATAAAAATATTTTTTTGTTGAAGGTTAAAAATTATAAATCCAATACTATTAAGAAAGAACTACTAAAGAAGTATATTTATGAACTATTGATACTTACCCACTATAATAAAGATAAATTGCATCTTACACTAAATATTTGAAACATATTTTATATGTTAATAAAGGAATAATTATGGCACACTTAAAGGCAGGTGATAAGGTTAGATGGAATAGTATAAAAGGTCAAGTTAGTGGTATAGTAATTAAAGAAATCACAGAACCAACAAAAATTAAAGGCTTTACTGCTAACCCAAAAGATGAAAAGGAGTATCTAGTAAGAAGTGAATCTGGAAAAGAAGCTATACATAAAGCATCAGCTTTAACTTTAATATAAACTCAGTCCTATAATATATCTGATAGAACTATGGTTCAATTAATATCTCATTCAACTAAAACACTCAAGGTGCGCCCTAATGGAAGATCAGCTGATTTTATAACTCCTAATTTTATTTATGGTTGTGCTGGTGGCTGTCGCAATAGCTATTGCTACGTGATGCGCTATAATTATGAATCAATATTTGTCAATAATAATATTGATGAAATACTTAAAGTAATAAATAATCATATAAATAACTTGCCAACTAAAGCTCCTAATCAAACTGACGAAAAATATTGGACATATGATATTGGTTGTTCTACTGATGTAAGTTTACATTGGAAACACACTGATTGGCTTAAAATATTTGAGTTCTTTAAGTTTCATCCAAGAGCTAAAGCCACATTTGCAACTAAATATGTAAATATTAAAATGCTGGATTTTAATCCTGAAGAAAAAATACGGATTAGATTTAGCCTCATGCCTCAAAATATTAGTCAAATTTTAGAACTGAAAACTAGCATAATAAGTGAGCGGATCAAAGCTATAAATTTATTTATTAAAGCAGGATATGAAGTACATCTAAACTTTTCACCTATTGTTGTTTATAGGAATTGGCTTAATGATTATGCTTTATTATTTGAAGAATTGGATAGCACTATTGATAATCTATATAAGCCTAAAATAAAGGCTGAATGTATATTTTTGACTCATAATGCTACACAACATGAAAGAAATATTAATAATGGCAATTATGATAGTGAAGATTTATTATGGCAACAGGAGGTCCAAGAAGGTAAATTTAGTCAATATGGCGGCAAAGCCATTAGATATAAAACCTACATTAAGAGAGATTTTATTGAAAAATGGACTGCACTACATAAGAAAATAATTCCATGGAATAACATTAGAAACTTCTGCAATATAGGTTATAATCTTCTAATTACAAAAATATACTAAATTTTCTAAGCTAAAATTTTTTAAAATCTGATTTTTTGTTAAATTTAAGTAAATTTTCATAAAGTATACTAGCCCAATCCCTATTATTT
>JBKDHQ010000171.1:0-8427 GCA_046336365.1 Neisseriaceae bacterium | reverse complement strand
CTCTGCAAAAACACAATATATTCATATATATCAATATGTTATTATACCACATATTCGCTCTTAATGTGCAGAGGTTTCACATATTGATAAATTTTTACAGCTTGATGTATGTTAAAATATTGTAATTGTAAGACAAAAATTGAACATACTTTTCGGGAAATAAATGGAAAATAATACCTTAGAACAATTTGATTTAGTACTTTTTGGTGGAACTGGAGACCTTGTTACAAGAAAATTATTGCCTGCATTATATAATGCATTTATGGAAAATAATTTTAAAAATGGTTCAAGAATTATTGCAATTGGTAGAAGAGATTTTACTAACAGTAGTTATTGTGATTTTGCATATGAAAAAACAGTAAATGCAAAACAAGAAATAGACACAGCAAGTTGGAATGAATTTTGTAAATTAATTCATTACTTGAAAGTTGATATAAATAATGAAAATGATTATGTTTCACTTTCTAATCTATTAAGTAAAGAAATTATAAATATTTTCTATTTATCAACTGCGCCAACACTTTTTCAACCGATATGTGAAGCTTTAGCTAAATTTAATCTTAACCATGTTAAATCTCGAGTTGTATTAGAAAAACCGCTTGGGCATGATTTGCAATCATCTGAGGAGATTAATGAATTTGTTGCAAGCTTTTTTACAGAAGAACAAATTTACAGAATTGACCATTATCTAGGTAAAGAATCAGTACAGAATCTAATGGCAATTAGGTTTGGCAATACTCTTTTTGAAGCATTATGGCGTAGACAATGGATTAGCAGTGTGCAAATAACTATTGCTGAGAATTTAGGAGTAGAATCACGCAGTGAATTCTATGATAAAACTGGGGCCTTGCGTGATATGTTACAAAATCATCTGTTACAATTATTATGCATTGTAGCAATGGAACCACCATTTTCATTGGATGCAGATACTATCCGTGATGAAAAATTAAAAGTTTTAAAATCATTAAAACCACTTAACGCTGATGATGTATTAAATAATGTAATTCGTGGGCAGTATAAATCTGGGGCAATTGACGGAAAATCTGTTCCTGGATATATACAGGAAGAAAATATTCCACCAAATAGTTATACTGAAACATTCGTTGCATTAAAAGCAGAGATTCAAAATTGGCGATGGGCTGGAGTACCATTTTATTTGAGAACTGGTAAACGTATGCAAGAAAAAGTGGCAGAAATTGTTATTCAGTTTAAAGATATTCCTTGCAAGATATTCCCTTCTGCAGTAAGTAATTTTGCTAATCGATTGATTATTCGTTTGCAACCAGACGAAACTATACAACTATTTTTTCTAGCTAAACAACCTGGAGACACCAACCAACTTCAGCAAGCGTATTTAGATTTAGATTTTGCTAAGATGTTTAAGACTAGGCATAGGCAAGAAGGATATGAAAGATTATTACTTGATGTAATTCGAGGTAAATTAACACTATTTGTTAGACGCGATGAACAAAAGGCAGCTTGGGCATGGGTAGAACCAATTTTAGATACTTGGAATAAATTAGACATTGCACCAAAATTGTATACTTCCGGTACGTGGGGTCCATCAACCTCATCAGCTTTACTTGCAAGAGACAGCGTTAGCTGGCATGAAGAGTTAATATAATCATGAAACCTAATTCAAAAAATATAATTATCATTGGATTTTGCGTAGTTTTTGCCACCACTAGATGTAGTAATATACACGAAACGTCGAACAATATAGCAAAACCACCACAAAGCTTTGAGGCTTTAAAGAAAATAAAAACAGCTCAACCAGTTCGTAACAAAACCTCATATAATTTAATTAAAGCTGAAAGCCAGGCTATGTACCGAAATGAGTCAGATGGTATATTTAAAAAATTTGAAGAAAGAAAAATATACGGAGGAACCGTAACAGAAATAAAAATCAATAATCGCGGCAATCTACCAAGCTATTACCTTTATCCTAACCAACCCCAAAACCAAAACATCAATAATCAACAACTTAATATTTCAACTCCTACCTGGCAAATAAGCTGGTAAATGCCACAAATTTAATATTGTATACATCATTATCGCATTAGGTGAAATACAATGATTGAATAATGGGCGAAATCTCGTATTTATAAGATTTAAGTGCGCTAAAAATGGTGATTATCATCAACAAAACTGCTTTGATAATCATAATCGTGAGATTCATCCGCTACAGCTTCTGTATGATTTTGTTCTTGTTCAAAAACATTACGATTGGCAAGAATATGGATTTCATTTGCTACAACTTCTGTTGTAAATCTTGTATTTTGCTGAGCATCTACCCACTTTCTAGTACGTAATCGACCTTCAACATACATATGACTACCTTTTTTTGCATACTTTCCAATAATCTCTGCTAACTTACCATACACAACAATTCTATGCCACTCTGTCTGTTCTTTTTTATCTTGAGACAACTTATCTCTCCATGCCTCTGTAGTTGCTAAACTAAAGCTCGTTACTGCATCACCATTAGTCATATAACGTACCTCTGGGTCTCCACCCAAATTACCCAAAAGGATAACTTTATTAACAGATCCACGTGCCATTATATATTTTCCTTTAAACAACTTTCCAGAATTTGCTGATGAAATTCTGTCTGCTAAAATGTAGTGTATTATACCACAAAATGAGTCTTAATTGCAAGTTAATTTTTTTTATTCTACAATTCGTAAACCCCAATATTTACAAGCATTTGATTAGTATTTACAGTTTATGTTAAAATTGATGTTTAAAATAATTTAATCAGTAAATAGGGATTTTGGATGTTAGATAAAATCATTATACGGGGCGCAAAAACTCATAATCTTAAAAACATTGATCTGGATATTCCTAAAAACAAATTAATTGTGATTACTGGATTATCAGGTTCTGGCAAATCTTCATTGGCTTTTGATACATTGTATGCCGAAGGGCAACGCAGATATGTAGAGTCTTTATCTGCATATGCACGTCAATTTTTACAACAGATGAATAAACCAGAAGTTGACCTTATTGAAGGGTTATCTCCCGCAATTTCAATAGAACAGAAAGCTACATCTCATAATCCACGATCAACAGTTGGTACTGTCACCGAAATTTACGATTACCTACGCCTATTATATGCAAGAGTTGGTGAACCATTTTGCCCTACTCATAAAAAAAAGTTACAAGGCCAATCTGTATCTCAAATTGTAGATGCTATTCTACTTTTACCAGAAAATACAAAAATTGCAATTCTTGCTCCTATTATTTCTGGACGAAAAGGTGAATATCTTGATCTACTTGCAAACGTTCAGGCACAAGGATTTACCAAAGTTAGAGTAGACGAAGAAATATACGACTTTGATCTGTTACCAAAATTAGATAAAAATAAAAAGCATTCAATCGAAATAGTTGTTGATCGTCTAAAAATAACTAGTGATATCAAATCACGAATTACTGATTCAGTTGAAGTAGCATTGCTACATAGTGATGGTAAACTAAAAGTATTAAATCTTGACACAAAAGAAAGTATTATATATTCTAGCAAATTTGCCTGTAATTTATGTGATTACTCTATTATGGAACTGGAGCCTAGGAACTTTTCTTTTAATAATCCATATGGAGCATGCCCCAAATGCGATGGGCTTGGCCATATTACCTTTTTTGATCCTGATAAAATTGTAATAAATAAAGATGCTACTATTACTGATGGAGCAATAAAAGGTTGGGATAAAAAGAACCAGTATACTTATCAAATTTTAACCGCAGTTGCCAAACATTATAAATTTAGCTTAGACACAGAATGGAGTAAATTACCAGCTAAAATACAACAAATATTACTTTATGGCTCAGACAATGAGGAAATTAATATGAGTATATTAAGCGACTCTGGGCGTAGAATAACTAAAAAGAGTCCATTTGAAGGAATCGTAAATACACTTGAACGTCGCTATTATGAAACGGATAGTTCATATATTAAAGAAGAATTAACCAAATATCAAAATAATAAAAAATGTCCAGCATGTGAAGGCTCCCGCTTAAAACAAGAATCCAGGGCTGTTTTAGTGGGAAATCAAACACTACCCGAAATAAGCACATGGCAATTAAAAAAATGTAAAGACTTTTTTACAGATTTACAATTAGAAGGTAATAAAGCACCAATTGGTGAAAAAATAAACAAAGAAATATTAAGTAGAATTGGATTTTTAATTGATGTTGGATTAGATTATATTACTTTGAATCGCTCTGCAGATACTTTATCTGGAGGTGAAGCGCAGCGTATTAGGCTTGCTAGTCAAATTGGTTCTGGACTAACTGGTGTTATGTATGTTCTTGATGAACCATCAATTGGATTACATCAAAGAGATAATGATAGACTAATTGCTACACTAAATAAATTAAAAAATTTAGGAAATACTGTAATTGTTGTTGAACACGATGAAGATGCTATTTTGAGTGCAGATTTTGTAGTTGATATAGGGCTAGGTGCTGGAGAACATGGTGGACGAGTTATTGCAGCTGGACCTGTTACAGATATTATAAAAAATAAAGAGTCAATCACTGGACAATATCTCTCACATAAAAAACAAATTCTTCTACCTAAAGCTCGGCGTAAGCAACAAAATGGATTTTTAGAAATTACTGAGGCATGTGGAAATAATTTAAAAAATGTACATTTAAAAATCCCTGTGGGCAATTTTATTTGTGTAACAGGTGTTTCTGGTTCAGGAAAATCTACCTTAATTAATGATACTTTATATAAAGCTACAGCAAAAGAAATATACTGTAGCAATGATCATCCCGAAAACTTTAACAAAATTATCGGGTTAGAGAAATTTGATAAAGTAATTAATGTAGACCAAAGCCCAATTGGTAGAACACCGCGCTCTAATCCAGCCACCTATACTGGACTGTTTACACATATACGTGAGTTATTTGCTCAAGTATCTCTTGCTCGCGAACGTGGTTATGGACCAGGACGATTTTCATTTAACGTAAAAGGTGGCCGGTGTGAATCATGTGCAGGTGATGGGGTCATCAAAGTTGAAATGCATTTTTTACCTGATATTTACGTGGTTTGTGATACATGTAAAGGTAAACGTTATAATCGAGAAACCTTGGAAATCTTTTATAAAAATAAAAATATTCATGAAATATTAGAAATGACTGTTGAAGAAGCTCTCGAATTCTTTAAAAATATACCTAGTATTGCTAGAAAACTAATAACCTTAGTAGATGTTGGACTTAGCTATATTCGACTTGGTCAATCTGCAACCACTCTATCAGGCGGTGAAGCACAACGGGTAAAATTAGCTCTTGAACTTTCTAAGCGTGATACTGGTAGAACACTTTATATACTCGATGAACCAACAACTGGTCTACATTTTTATGATATTGATTTATTATTAAAAGTACTTCATAGATTTGTTGATCATGGGAATACTGTTGTTGTAATTGAACATAATCTCGATGTTATAAAAACAGCTGATTGGATAATCGATCTTGGACCTGAAGGTGGAGAAGGTGGCGGGCAGATTATTGCAACTGGGACCCCTGAAAGTATCGTTAAAGCTAATGTTGGCTATACTGGGAAATATCTTGCTAAATATTTGAAGAAATAAAAGTATAAAAATGAAAACAACAAATTTTTTATCAAATAGTCATCTAAATACTATTCTACCAATATATCTTGCGCAAAATATTGATCCTAATTACGTGCGAGAACGAATAAATACTCCAGATGGTGATTTTATTGATTTTGATTGGGTAAATAAAGATATTGTTAATAAGCCAACCGTTATATTATTTCATGGTACTGAAGGTAATTCTAAAAGTCAATATGCTAAGCGGATTATGCACTACCTTGCTCAAATTGGATGGCGAGGGGTGGTTCCACATTTTAGAGGTTGTAGTGGAGAGATTAATTTAAATCTAAGATATTATCATGCAGGCGAAACCGAAGATGTTGCATGGATTATCAATACGATAAAACAACGTACCACTTCAAACCTTTTTACCATAGGTGTATCAATAGGCGGTAATATATTACTTAAATATCTTGGAGAAGCAGGTAGCTTATCTCAGGTAACAGCAGCAATAGCACTTTCTACCCCATTTGATTTAAACGAAACAGCACAAAAATTAAAAAATGGTTTTAATAAATATGTATATACGAGGTCTTTCTTAAACTCACTATTACCCAAAATGAAGGAATATGCAAGTCGTTTTGAGAATTTCAACTATATCGATAAAAAGGTTGATACATTGGATGAATTTAATGATTTATACCTTTGTCAAGTTACAGATTTCAAAAATGCTAAGGATTACTATAATAGGACTAGCTGCAAACAATTTTTAAAATATATTACAACTCACACTATGATACTTCAATCACAAGATGATCCAATGGTACCTATTTGTTCATGGCCTACTCGAGCTGAAC
Source organism: Neisseriaceae bacterium (assembly GCA_046336365.1). GTDB lineage: Bacteria > Pseudomonadota > Gammaproteobacteria > Burkholderiales > UBA11063 > Aquella. The sequence goes on along the minus strand of JBKDHQ010000171.1, from coordinate 2,009 downwards.
TTTCCACATATATTAAATTTGTTGGAACAAAAACGGGAGGACATGCTGGATTTGTTACTCTAGATCGAAACTATAAAACAGCATTGTTAAAATTACCCAAATTTTTGGTTGATTACTTTAATCATATCAGCAAAATTGCTAATTTTACTAATACCTCCTCCACAAATTAACCTATCAAAAAATTATGAAGAAAATATTTTATAAACTTTTACGTAGACTAGTGTTTAAATTTTTCAAACCCCAGATGGTATTAGGGTATTATAATAACAACTCATTTTTACCAAATACAAGAATTAGTAACACAACTGATATAGTAGATGCAACTAACCTAGAAATTGGCGATAACGTTTATATTGGCCACTTCAACTTTATTGATGCAAGTGGCGGGCTAAAAATAGAAGAAGGATGCCAAGTTACTAATCATGTTAGCATCCTCACTCATTCATCCCACACAGCGATAAGACTTTATGGTAAACACTATATAAAACATAATGGTAAACACATTAGTTATTTGTGTGATAAAATTAAAATAGGTAAGTACAGTTTTATAGGACCCCATAGCACTATAATGCCTGGTGTATGCATTGGTAAAGGATCTTTAATCAGTGCTTATAGTTATGTAAAGGCTGGAGAATATCCAGACTTTGCTATTTTAAAAGGTAATCCAGCTCAAATAATAGGTAGTACAAAAGACATTGACAACTTATACCTACAGCAGGAACCACATTTAATGGAATACTATACTGAGTGGGCAGATGAATAAATTGTTGATATTGGTTGGCTCTAATTCGGTACATTCAATCCGTTTTTTAAATACTCTTAGCAATCATTTCAAAAAAATAGTATTTATAAGTAATGCAATAAATAGAGATCTTCCGCAAAACATTGTTACTTATAGAGTTAATTTTAAGCTAACTAATATATTTGCTTACAAACAGATTGCAGAAATCTTACGGGAGCATCAATATATTAATCAAAATAACAATCAATCACTTATTAATAACGGGTTGACTATACACATACATCAAGCTAATAGCTATGCTTACCATACTATTAAAGCTATAAATAAATTTCATATAAAAGCAAAAATAATTTTAACTACTTGGGGTTCTGATATTCTACTTTTACCACAAAAAAGTCTATTTTTAAAAAAAATGGTTCAATACAATTTGAATAATGCTGACCTAATAACATCTGATTCACTTTATATGTCAAGCAAGATTTATGAATTAATCAATTATAAAAATAAAGATATTCGAACTATTAATTTTGGAATTTTGGAATTACCACAGCAATTGCATCCCAAGCAAAAAGAAAATATTATTTTGTCTAACAGATTACATAAATCATTATATCAAATCGACAAAATAATAGATGCATTTGATAAACTAATTAAAGAGTCTCAATTCAGTAATTATAAATTGGTTATTGCTGGCGCTGGAGAAGATACAAATAAATTAAAAACATTAGCTAAGGATTTAAATTTAACGGATCAAGAAATTATTTTCACTGGAATGATAACTTATTCTGAATTACAAGAATGGTATACAAAAGCTAAAATATTTATATCAGTACCTAAATCTGATGCAACTTCATTAAGCTTATTGGAGGCAATGGCTTATGGGTGTTATCCCATATTATCCAATCTTCCTGCTAATTTAGAATGGATAATTAATGATTTAAACGGCCACATTTGCGAAAATGTTAATACATTACATAACGACATCAAATTCGTAATAGAATCGATTAATAATCATGAAGAATATAATCAATTAATATCATTAAATCATCAGTTAATTAGAAATAAAGCCGACTTTGAAATTAATATAAATAAGTTTCTTGAATTATATGATTAGTGATAATTTGTTATCTTAATACCTGACATTTTTTTAGATCTTTAAAAATTTAACATTATATTATACAGCGTAGAGCCTTGTTTTATTGGGTTTCCGGTAAATATTGCAGTTAAGTGTAGCAGTGGTATTTTGTTACCAAAAAATACGTAAGCA
>JBKDHQ010000170.1:0-9485 GCA_046336365.1 Neisseriaceae bacterium | reverse complement strand
TCTAATATATCGCTTCCAATATGCTTAAGTTACTTTGTCACCTCCATAACCCTATTGGTTGCTTCTATGTTGGTGGCTAACCTTTACATAGATGAGATTTGCACTCACTGGCTAATTTACGCTTAGCTTGGCGCACCATTTGAACCCCCTAAAAACTATTATAGTTTAGTTGTACTAAAAATTTTTATAAATATTTTAAACAAATGCTTATTGATAAAATTTATATAATATAAAAGAATTCTGATTCATTATTAATTACAATATTACACTTATTTTTTTGTTTATAACTTCAAATACATCAAATATGGGCAACATCTAGCTATACCTTGCTTGTTACATTTACAAGTAGGTATAAATTATGGCTATTATATCTTATTTACTATTTACCACTGATTACATCCGCTACTGTTTCTCCAATTGTATCTAAAAATCCTTGTTCATTAACGTTTGGATTAATATTACTTTCATCTTGCTTAATTACTGATTGATGTTTAGTTGACGTATTTTTTTCTTAGACGACCTGTTATAGCTATGTTTTGGATCATTTAAAACATTTGTCTTAGAAGTATCTTCGTCATCAACTTTCTGAAGATTGCTTTTTAATTTAAACATTCCAATTTCCTTTAAATAGAGGTTATGTTTCGTTAAAATGTTCCTGGTGATAATGTATAATAATAATAAAATTATAATGATTTGATAGAAAATATAGTCTTTATTTTGTTTACAAGCATTAAATAATTATCTAATTATCTAGCATTATAAGTTATTTTCTTATATAAAATTTGCTTAAAATTTCCCCTAAGTCTTATTTATAAACCCTTTCCATATTTATTGTTAATTTATATGTTACTATTATAAATCTAGTTTTATATATTACGTAATAACTTTAAATTATTGAATAAAAGCAGCTAGTTAGCATAATAACAGGTGGTGCTGCTATCGCTATTTTATATAGTGAAAGTTTCCTTTAAATTAAGGATGTGGAAATGAAAAAACCAAGAAACAAACAGATTCTGTTGTTAGTGACTTTAATAACTATTGTCATAGTACTTTTATCCCCACGTGTAGCACAACCTCTTAGTTACCATATATTTGCAGATAATCGTACTTTATTTGGTATAAAAAATTTTATGAACGTAATCTCAAATATTGCATTTATAGTAGCAGGAGGTTATGGGCTTATGTTAGTATTCTCAAAAACAAATGAACATTCTATAAGCAAGGATAGAAGCATGCCTTATCTTATATTTTTTCTTTCTTCAGTATTAGTTGGTTTTGGTTCTGGGTATTATCATTTAAATCCAGATAACTTATCATTCTTTTGGGATAGACTTCCTATGAGCATTATGTTAATGTCTATTTTCTGTGCTATCTTTGCTGATAGAGTTAATCAAAAAATCGGATATTATCTCGTTTTACCATTAGGTCTCATTGGTTTAATAAGCGTCATCTATTGGGAGTGTAGTGAATTAATTGGGCGAGGAGATTTGCGGTTTTATTTTTGGGCTCAAGCTTATCCTTTCATAATGGTAATATTAGTAATGTTATTATATCCTCCAAAACATAGTCACACTTACTTAATAATAGCTGCAATTGTTAGTTATGGCATAGCTAAGGTGTGTGAATTTTTAGATAAGGGAATTTATACAATTACTTTTCATTTAATAAGTGGACATACTTTAAAACACTTGTTTGCAGCCTTGAGTGTGCTTTTTATAGCTAAACATCTGTCAAAAAGAAAATTCAAATTAAACAATACAATTCGAGACAACTCACTTCTTAAAAATTTTTTAGATTCATAACTAGAACAATCAAACTGAATAAAGGCGTTTATTATTAATCCATCAAAATCTTCACCAGCTTTTTTATATTGTCTTTAATATTGATACATAGGTATAAATTTTATGGAATTGCAAAATTTAGGAATTTAACGCATAATTTTGCGGTAATAAACTTGTATGGGATAAAAATTTATATCTATGTATCAAGTATTTTTCATTTAATCAAAAGTGAATATTCAGGTAATGTAATCATAAAATACATCATCCAAATAGATGATGATTTGATTCTTATAAATAATATATAATCATGTCTTTAAAGTATTAATAAATTAAGGAAATGAATTTATGATAAATAAAAAACTGATACTTGCTGTATTATTAATGGCAACATGCCTTACTCAATTTGCAACTGATATTTATATTCCATCAGTTTTAATGATTTCACATTACATGAAATCATCTATATCAGATATACAGTTAAGCATTCCTATTTATTTATTTGGAGTTGCTGCAACTCAGCTAATCTATGGCCCTCTATCAGAAGGAATAGGCAGAAAAACTCCATTAATTTTGGGTTTAGTAATTATGACCATTGGTAGTATTGTATGTGTGACATCTACCTCATCAATTACTCTTATCATTGGTAGGCTTATTCAAGGTTGTGGTGCAGGGGCAGTAACATGTTTATGGCGTTCGATATTTAGAGATATGTTTACTGGAAAAGACTTATCTATTTATGGAGGATATTTATCTATATTTATTACCTTTATAGTACCCAGTGCACCTTTACTTGGTAGCTTTTTAATTCATCATTTTAAATGGCAAGCTACATTTATATTTATGTTAATTTATTCAATAGCTACTTTAATTTGTGTCTTGATATGGTTAAAAGAAACACATAATAACTATCATATAGAGAAACTAAAACCAACTTTTATAAAAAGCACATTTTGGACTATAATTAAAAGCCGAAATTTTCTTAGTGTATCCTTTATTTCTTTTTTCACTTATGGAACAATACTTGCATGGCTAACAACAGGCCCAGTATTACTTATTAAGTATGCCCATATTACACCTAGTAGCTTTGGTTGGTTCAACTTTCTCGGTTGTGGAATAGCCTATGGAGTAGCTGGCAGAATAAATGGAACACTAGTAAAAAAATATGGCGTTAGTAAAGTACTAATTTTTGGATTAATAAATGTTTTAATTTCAGGTATATTATTAATGGCTTCTCAGATAATTTTGGGAATCACATTTTGGGGTATTGCTATTCCTATTATCATACTCTATTTTGGCTCAAGCTTTATCTGGCCAAATGCCTTTTCAATGGCATTTAGCCCATTTGGTCATATTGCAGGATATGCAAGCGCAGTATACAGTTTTATTCAGATATGTGGAGGGGCAATAATTGGTAGCATGATTGCTCTACTTCCCAATCACACAAGTACTCCACTTGCTATAGTAATTATTATTGCAGCATGTCTTGCAGTTATTACACAAACATTTAATAAATATAATAAAGAAGCTATTTCATAATATCTATTAAATACATACTACACGTAATGAATTTGTTGTACCTATTTGGGAAATTAAATCACCAAAAGTAACAATTACTGTATCACCTGTTTGAAGAATATGTTGATATTTTAAAAATTCACAAGCTTCACTTACTAAAGCACTAGTATCTTTTGACTTGTGCTTTAGTAAAACCGGGTATACCCCACGATACATAGCCATGGTTTGAAATGCTTTTAATGAGTCTGTAACAGCATAAACTGGAATTTCGCTAATAATTCTTGACATCCATAAAGCAGTTGCACCTGATGTTGTAAGTGCTACTATTGCATTTGCTTCCATATGATAGGCACTAAATAATGCAGCCATAGAAATCGTTTGTTGGATATTAGCAAACTTATCTGTACCAAAATTTGCTTCTAACTTATCATCTACCATTTTTTCTGCTTCCTGACAGACTGTTGCCATGGTATTAACAGCTTGTAATGGATAATTTCCACTTGCTGTTTCTGCAGATAGCATTACTGCATCAGTTCCATCTAATACGGCATTTGCAATATCAGATACTTCAGCACGAGTTGCAACTGGATTTTCTATCATTGATTCTAGCATTTGTGTAGCAACAATACTTATTTTGTGGTATGTTCTACATGTTTTTATAAGTTTTTTCTGTAACCCAGGAACTAGAGCTTCTCCAACTTCTACAGCTAAATCACCACGTGCAACCATTACACCATCGCTAGCTTTAATAATTGCTTCCATATTATTAAATACTGCTTCAGTTCTTTCCATTTTAGCAATAATTTTTGCCATTGAGCCAGATTCAACTAGCTTTTGCCTTGCAAATTGTATATCAATTTCATCTTTAGGAAAAGATACTGCAACATAATCCAGATCATGTTGAGCAATAAAATTAATATCTTTTAAGTCTTTATCAGTTAATGCAGGCGCAGTTAAGCCACCTCCTAATTTATTAATACCTTTATTGTTCTTTAAAATACCACCCTGCTCTACTTTACAGTGAATTTTACTTCCATCAACTTTGATTACTTTCAATGTAATTTTACCGTCATCTAATAATAATGTATCATTTGCTTTCACATCTTTTGCTAAATTTTTATAGTCAACTCCAACTAATTCTTTGTTCCCTAATTCATTAAACTCTGTATCAAAGACTATAGTATTGCCATTTGATAATTCAACTTGATTATCTACAAATTTACTTACTCTAATTTTAGGTCCCTGTAAATCTGCCATAATTGCTATTGGTTTAGATAGTTTATTTGCAATATCACGAATATTTTTTATATTATTTGCGTGAATATCATGGTTTCCATGTGAAAAATTCAATCTAAACACATTAACACCAGCTAAAATTAGTTGTTCTACCATTTCTAACTGTGATGAAGATGGTCCGATTGTAGCAATAATTTTTGTTGATTTCATAGAATGCTCCAACAAAAAAGAGCAGTCTATTAGCTGCTCTTTTTCAATATTTTAAGAATTAAACTTTCTTTATATCCAATTTTTCTTTAATACGTGCTGACTTACCAGAACGTTCACGTAAATAATATAATTTAGCACGTCTAACATCACCTCTACGTTTAACTTCAATTTTTTCAACTAACGGCGAATATGTTTGAAAAGTTCTTTCAACACCTTCTCCTGCAGAAATTTTACGTACTATAAATGAAGAATTTAGCCCGCGATTGCGTTTAGCAATAACCACTCCTTCATATGCTTGGAGACGTTCACGATTTCCCTCTTTGACTTTAACTTGCACAATCAATGTATCACCAGGTGCAAAACTTGGGATTTTCTTATTTAAACGAGCAATTTCCTCTTGCTCTAAAACTTTAATAATATCCATTATTCTTCCTCTAATCTTGTTCCTACTTACTTTGATTTTTTATCATCTCTTCAAGTAGACCAGATTCAATTTCAGTTAATTTCCTTGATTGCAAAAGGTCAGGCCGTCGTACATAAGTACGCCAAAGGCTCATCTGCAACCTCCATAACTCAATTTGCTTATGGTTTCCTGATAACAACACATCTGGCACATCAACACCACAATAACTTCTAGGTAATGTGTAATGCGGGTAATCAAGTAATTCATTCATAAATGAATCGTTTCGTGCTGATTCTTTATCATTTAACACACCAGGTATCTGGCGCATGATTGAATCAATTAGCATCATTGCTGGAAGCTCTCCACCAGAGACTACAAAATCTCCAATAGATATTTCCAAATCAACGTTGCTTTCTATAAAACGCTCATCTACTCCTTCATAACGACCACAAACAAATATTATGCCATCTTTCAAAGCTAAATCATTAACCAAATTTTGAGTTGCAGACTTACCTTGAGGAGACATATATATACAAAGCGGCTTTACAACACCAAAATCTCGTTGCTCTAAAACTGCTTGTTTAAATGCTAACTCTAGCGGTTCAACGTTCATTACCATTCCTGGTCCCCCACCAAAAGGTTTATCATCAACTCTTTTGTATGGGTCATTGGTAAAATCTCTAGGGTTATTAAAGTTTAAATAACAAATATTATTCTCAAATGCTCGAGATGTGACACCAAATTTGGTGATGCTATCAAACATTCCCGGGAATATTGAAATTACATTAAATATCAATAATCAAGTTCCCAACACACTGTTATTTTTTTATCTTTTAAATCTACATTAGATATATAAACTTCCACGAATGGAATTAATCTTTCTGTAGAATCATCTTGTACCACAAGCACTGCATTTGCGCCTGTTTCCATCAAATTTACCACGATACCAAAATATTGTCCTGAGGTATTATAAATTTTAGAACCTATAAGGTCTGTCCAATAATACTCATTATTATCAGCTTCAGGAAATTCATCTCTAGATACAGCTACTACCACACCTTTAAGGTCAATAGCTAAATCTCTATCTGATATTTCCTCAAACTTGGCATGAAGGAAATTATTCTGTACATAACTTTCTTCAAGTTTATGTAAAACAAATTTACCGTTAATTAACAAATATAAATTACCATACCTACTTAAAGAATCTTTTTCATGGGTATCAGTTTTAATTTTTACCCAGCCTTTTACACCAAAGGCACCAACAATTCTACCCATAGGGATTAAATTGCTAGTATTATTTATAGACTCTTTATGAAGCTTTTTTTGCATTTGCCTTAACTAGTTTTGCAACTGCAGGTGATACTTGTGCACCAACCCCAGTCCAATAATCCAATCTTTCAGCATTAATTCTAAAAGACTCTTCGTTTTCACCAGATGATGGATTGTGAAAACCAAGTTTTTCTATAAATCTACCTTGTAAACGCGCTCGCGAGTCCGCCGCAACAATATAATAATACGGACGGTTACGACTACCACCACGAGCTAATCGAATAACTACCATTCAAGTTTCCCTTAAATTAATTTACAATATCTATTTGATACGATCTGCATTTTCGGATTTAGCAACAATAACCAATACTCAAACAGATAGCCCAGTCCGCGATTTTACCATAAAATAGCTGCAACTTTCTACTATATAATACCAATTTCACAAATTAAGTTATCAAATGAGTTGAGGACGCCATGTATGAGTAGTACATAAGGACGATAACGAATTTGATAGGTTATTTTGTGGATTCGGTATAACTCTATTTTTTTATAGTTCTTGTTCTACTTAGCATTATTATGTTATACAAAATAACAATAAACAATATCCATTTCAAATAATATGAGTTTACGTTAGCAATTAATGGGGCTGCCATAAATACACCGATCGTACCAAAAACCATCAATAATAGTGTACTTGTAAAATAAAATTTTCTTTTTATCACAAATGGCACTGATGTTGCCGGCATTTGGAATGCGCTTGCAGTTGCCATGATCGGGAAAGCAATTATCGGATTTGCACCCATAATAAATATAAAAATTTGTACTAGTGAATAATATCCAACACCAAATGCAGGTAATAATCCAGATATAAACATAAATATAGCAAAAATTACCAACTTATATCCAGTTAAACCATTACCAACATTATTAACCGTAAATACACCTAATTGAGATAATAATAAGATAACGCCTGTAACACAAAATGCTAAAAACATAACTTTTCTTATAAAATTACGGCTAACATTCACAGCAACAAAACCAGAAACCATACCACCTAAAGCGATCATTACACAGGATACAGTTAAAGTCACTAAATCAACATTCACAAAATGTAAAAAAATCAATGCTTGAACTAAAGCTGTCACCATTGCTTGTAAATTCATACTACCAATTAAATTAGCCTCATCTGGCATAATTCCAAATATTCTACGCATTGCAATAATACTTGCAAAACTACCTACCCCAAATGTATCACCAATATTTGCAACTAATCCCATTATTGACGTTTTAATTTTTGCACCTATTGATAAATGTTCAACATCTTTCTCTCTATAAACGAAAAACAAAATTAAAACAACAACCGCAAGTAAAATTGCAATTGATTTAATAATCAATAATATATCCATATTCATTCCCTATAAAAAAACATAAAAATAATCTACCACAAAAAAAAGGCACTACCAAGAGATAGTGCCTTTTTAAACTTATGCTAAGTTACATTCTCTCAATCATTGCATTTCCGAATCTCGAACACGACACTTCTCTTGCATCAGACATTAAACGCGCAAAATCATAAGTAACAATCTTGTCAATAATTGCTTTTTCCATACCTTTAATTACTAAATCTGCAGCTTCATTCCATCCTATGTAACGCAACATCATTTCAGCAGATAATATAATTGAACCAGGATTTACTTTATCTTGACCAGCATATTTAGGCGCAGTACCATGAGTTGCTTCAAATATTGCATATTCATCAGAGATATTAGCTCCAGGCGCAATACCAATACCACCAACTTGAGCTGCCAATGCATCAGAAATATAATCTCCATTTAGATTTAGGGTTGCTATAACATCATATTCTGCAGGGCGTAGCAAAATTTGCTGCAAAAATGCATCTGCAATCACATCTTTTATTATTATTCCATTTGGGAGTTTTAGCCAAGGTCCACCATCAATTTCCACTCCACCAAATTCTTGTTTTGCAACTTCATAACCCCAAGCTCTAAAGCCACCTTCAGTAAACTTCATAATATTACCTTTATGAACTAGAGTTACTGATTCACGGTTATTTTCAATCGCATATTTAATTGCAGCACGTACTAGGCGTTTAGTTCCATCTATAGATACAGGCTTTATACCAATTGAAGAGGATTGTGGAAATCGGATTTTCCTAACACCCATTTCATTTTGTAAAAATTCTATTACTTTCTTGCATTCTACTGTTTCTGCATTCCACTCAATACCAGCATATATATCTTCCGTATTTTCTCTAAAGATAACCATGTCAGTAAGCTGTGGTTGTTTCAGTGGGCTTGGTACACCATTAAAATAACGCACAGGGCGTACACAGCTATATAAATCCAATTCCTGGCGCAGAGCCACATTAAGTGAACGTATTCCTCCACCTATCGGAGTCCCCATAGGACCTTTTATTGCAACTTTATATTCCTTAATTGCATCCATAGTTTCAGTTGGTAAATATTCATTTTCACCATACACAGATACAGCTTTTTCTCCTGCATAAACTTCCATCCAATGGATTTTTTTTGCACCATTATAAGCTTTTTCAACGGCAGCATCTATTACTTTTATCATAACTGGAGTTATATCAACCCCAATACCATCCCCTTCAATAAATGGAATGATAGGATTATTTGGTATATTTTTAATATCAAATATTTTTTGACCAGATGCAGGTACTTTAATGTGCGACATTTGATTGCCCTTTAAAACTCACATAAATAGAGAATGAATTATAGCATAGTAACTAACGAAGCTATCTAAATTTTATTGCGCTGTTATTTGCCCATTTAAAGGTGAGATAATGCCAATACGTTTCTATAAAATACTATATGGGGCTGTTGAATTCCGAAATTTCACTAATTTAATGAGGTAAAAAATCCGGACAGTCTAAAAATTATGGATTTTGAAACTTCTGCAATATAGGTTATAATCTTCTAATTACAAAAATATACTAAATTTTCTAAGCTAAAATTTTTTAAAATCTGATTTTTTGTTAAATTTAAGTAAATTTTCATAAAGTATACTAGCCCAATCCCTATTATTTT
>JBKDHQ010000169.1:0-1821 GCA_046336365.1 Neisseriaceae bacterium | reverse complement strand
AAATTTCGGATTTCAACAGTAAAAATGGCAAAAACATGAAAGGTTTGGGCTAGATTTCTTAAAAAATTCTTAATTTTTAAGAGCATTCGGATTTTTGGCTCATAAAATTAGTGAAATTTCAGAATTCAACAGCCCCATTATGTAGATTGTTGTATTCTCTTAGCAAAACATGATACTAACTCTGAAACTGTCGTAAACTGGCTGGGGTTTGTGAATACCACCAATACCCTAAAAAAATTGATTAATGACGAGCCGGCAGAAGTCTTAAAAGTAGTAAACCCAGACCAATATTTAAATAATCAGTTACATAATGCAAGTTTAACGTGGGACGGGCTATTTCTCAAGCCAATGAACTTAGATACACAAAATCAGATATTAGGATTGTTAGAAGATATAAGAGATTTTAATTCGCTTCGACAAGCATCGAGAAATGCTTATATTGGATTTCGTCGAAGCTATGAAGAAAATTTTAATTCAATTGAGTATCATATTAAGCCTAATGAAATAGTCCACCCAGATTTATTGTATCGCCTTAAAAGCTTAACGGCAAATACCCTTAAGTTAAAGCTTAAGAATAAGTCTAGAAATTTCCAATTAAATTTAAAAAATCTTGAAGAATTTTGTAATATTATATCAGCTAATAAGAATATAAAAATAATTCACTTAGATATAAGCAATAACCATATAGGTTATGAAGGTGCTAGTATAATTGCAAAATATTTATTTAATCTAACTGAACTAAATATCGCTAATAATGATATAGGTTCAATCGGTGTTAATGAAATTGTAGCTAAGTTAACTAAGTTGAATACACTAGATATAAGCTCTAATGCTATACATGCTAGCGATATTTCTAAAGATCTAGAAAATTTAAATATGCTAGTTAATCTAAAAATAAGCAGTAATGCGTTAGGCCGTAATGGTATTTTGGATATTTTAAGTAAATTAGCCAATTTAGAAGGTTTGACTACATTAGATGTGAGCCATAATTGGTTAATGAAAGAACATGTGTTGGAAATTGCACGTAGATTACCCACATTGAGTAAACTGAATATTAGTGGTAATCCTAGCTCTTTTGCTGTTAATGATGAAATTTCAAAAAAATTACCCAATCTCTGTTTGATTTATCAATAGTATTACTAGGTCCTAGTGCTTCGAAATTGCAAATAGCCTTGAATTTTATGAACGCAATACTCCCCAGATTTATGAACAAGTTCGACTATTAAACAAGTATAATCCTTGCAAATTCATCCATATTTTTCCAGGAGTATAAAATGGAATTAGCAAAATTTTCAGCTAATACCCCAATAACCAACCCTAAAAATTCCGCTAATGTTATTAATAAAGAAGATTTGTGTAATCGTGGCCTTTTTAGTGCAGATACTCAAGAATATCAAAGTAATTACATTGCTCACTTTACCACTAAAATGAGGAATCAGGTTAATGCCTCAAAAGAGTTGGATAAATTTTTACACTCACTAAAGTTTACTAAATTATGCTGCTCATTTTATATGTTGATTTCTATAAATTACACTAGTGCTAAGTACAAGAAACATGTTGTAGAGAAATTTAAAGCATTGGCATATGTTAAATTTTGTAAATTTTCTAATTTGAATAATACGAAAAATATAGATAAAATAGCTATAAACAATCTGTTTGACGGTATTTACAACAACCTTATGTGTAATAATGTCGTATATGACCACTGTATTATAATTCAAGGTGACCATTAAATTAAGTATATAAGTGACCATATAATTAATAAGTTAAAGTGACCACAAGACATCGAGTCAGTTAATTCAGTGGTCACATGAAACAATT
>JBKDHQ010000168.1:0-642 GCA_046336365.1 Neisseriaceae bacterium | reverse complement strand
AAAAGTTAACTTGCTTTTTCGATCAACCATAGTGAACAAACAAACCGTCCCAGTGTTTTTCTTAGTTACAATAGTGTCAACTTCAAAGTCCCCTATGCGGCTTTTTTTATCAACGATTTTTGGACGTTGACTAATATCAATGCGCCCTATAATATTGCTAGTATTAGTAGCACCATATCTATATTTCTTACCTTGATGTGACAATAACTTATATAGTTTACCTCCATTAGCTTTATCATGTTTAATATATGTGTAAATAGTTTCATGACTAATTCTTTTTTTCAGGTCTATTTTCATTCTGCCACTTATTTGTTCGGGAGACCATTTGCTTTCTAGTTTCTCTTGTATGTATTGCTTAACGCGTGGAGTAAACTGTTTGAACGCTTTTGAGCTACTAGCATGAAATCGATTTAACATTGCATTTTTATGTGCATAGTCTGAATCATAGTCGTTTTTATTTCGTTGATTACGCTTGATTTCTCTACATACTGTAGATTTATTCACCCCTAAAGCTTTGGCAATGCTGCTTTGTGTAAAATTATTTGCAATTTGCAAGCAAATGTAGTATCTTTGAGCCTGGGTAAGATGTTTAGCCATATATATTCCTCATTAAGTTTGGTTTCTTAACGAGATTATAAACTA
>JBKDHQ010000167.1:0-51815 GCA_046336365.1 Neisseriaceae bacterium | reverse complement strand
GATACAATATCTTTGAGTTGGCTTGCTTGCATATTGGCTCCTACAGTGAGTTAAAAGGTTTTGTCACCGTAAGTATAAGCCAACTCTATGTTTTAATGTTAAATTTTTAATGATCTAATTATATTTTGTCAGGTAGTAAGGGTGTAAATATGAAATTTATTGATGAGGCAAGAGTTGAAGTCATAGCAGGTAATGGAGGTAATGGTTGTGTTTCCTTCAGGCGTGAAAAATATATTGAACGAGGCGGGCCTGATGGTGGAGATGGTGGACGCGGTGGAAATATAATAATGCGTGCAGATGAAAATTTAAATACGCTAGTTGATTATAGATTTGTAAAAAAATATATGGCTGATAGTGGAAAAAGCGGTTCTGGTGCTGATTGCTATGGTCATAAAGGTAATGATATATACTTAAAAGTGCCAGTTGGTACTGTCATTATGGATGAAGAAACAGGCTTAGTAATAGCAGATTTAAATGAAAATGGGCAAGAAATTATTGTTGCTCACGGTGGTAAAGGTGGATTAGGCAATTCACATTTTAAATCATCCACTAATAGAGCACCAAGGCAATCTACCCCAGGAATTAGTGGAGAAAGACGCAAACTACGTTTGGAATTAAAAGTGCTTGCTGATGTTGGCCTACTTGGATTGCCAAATGCAGGTAAATCAACTTTTATTAGTGCAGTATCACAAGCACGACCTAAGATTGCTGATTATCCGTTTACTACCTTGCACCCTAATTTAGGGGTCGTTAGAGTTGATAAAGAACGTAGCTTCGTGGTTGCAGACATTCCTGGACTTATTGAAGGTGCATCTGAAGGTTTAGGATTGGGATTTAAATTCCTACGTCATTTACAAAGAACTAAAATATTATTACATATCGTTGATGTCTTTCCTCTAGATGACTCATTAGATGTAGTTGCTTCAGCTGTTGCAATTACGCAAGAATTAAAAAATTATGATATTGAATTATATAGTAAACCACGTTATTTGGTTATTAATAAAATTGACCTAGTTTTAGAAGAAGAACGTGATGAATATGTAAATAATTTTATAAATAAATTTAAGCAATACGATACTAACACCAAATTTGATAAAATATTTACTATATCTGGTGTAACTGGTGAGGGTTGTAAAGAGTTATGCTATTATATTATGAATTTTATTGAAGCACAAAATAAGTCTAATCAAGAAACATCACAACAGATAGTAATAAATGATTTTGAGAGTGAATAAATTATGGATAAAATAGTTTGTTTTGGTAAGAACTATCAAGATCATATACTAGAGTTAGGCGATAAACCTGTAAATGAGCCAGTAATTTTCTTAAAACCATACAGTGTATTAAAGCAATGTAATAATTGGGGTGAGTCTATAAATGTTATTTTAACTGAAGATGAAACTCATTATGAATGTGAGCTAGTAATAAAATTAAAAAATGGTGGCTATAATATGAGTCAGATTGAAGCACAGCAATCAATTCAAGCTTACACTATAGGATTAGATATGACCCTACGCAAAAAACAGGTTCAATTAAAATTTGAAGGACATCCATGGGCCATTGCAAAAGTGTTTCCAGATTCAGCAATTATTGGACCATGGATTGAAACTAACGATTTAAACTTTTTAGAATTACCATTTTCTTTTTATTTAGATGGAGTAATCAAACAGTCCAGTTACGGTAATGAGATGCTATTTAAACCAATAGAGTTAATCCAATATGCAAGTAGATTTTTCCCACTTTGTGCTGGAGATATCTTATTTACCGGTACGCCATCAGGTGTCGGTGCAGTATCAAATAATTCAGAGGGTAAATTGATACTTGGTGATCATATCTACCAAGTAAATTGGGTTAAGAACTCGTAACTGCTCACCCTGCATCTGCAATAACTGCGTCATACGCTATAAGTCGCAATGCTCATGTACTACATGTACATTGCGCTTGCTTGGTTATAGCTATTCCTTGTTCTTGCAGCGCATGCTGGCAGTTACAGTTTGAGTAATTATTTCTATTCAAATATTCTTTTTTGAAGAGTTATTCAGTTCATTGCGGACAATATAGCCAGCGCATGTGGCGGCAATAGTATAAATTATGACAATCCCATATGCTGCACCAATTATTCCATATAGTTTTACTAGGGTATATGTAATTACAACATTAATTACTGCAATCATGAGATTAAACCACATCGCAAACTTAGCTTTACCAAGGCTTGCAAGGATATTTCCATATAATATGCGCATAGCAGCAATAGAAAAGCCAAAGATTAATATTTGAAATGGGATAATGCTTTCAGTAAATTTCCAGCCAAAGATAATTCCAATTAATGGTTTTGCGATTATAATTAATAATATACTAGTTGGAATGGTAAAGCATAAAATCAGCTTCATTACTTTATTTTTTAATTGCTTCAAATAAATAAGGTTATTTGTATTCTTTGCAAAAATAGGGTAGAAAAATGTAACAATCACTCCTGGTACAAAACTAAGCGCAAACGGAATTATAGTCGCCACTTTATAGTTAGCTAAAATTATAGAATCTTTAACTATATAACCTAGTATTAATATATCAAGATTAAATAATAATTGAGAGAAAGCATTACCAACTGTTGCATACATTGAGTAAGATAGAAATTCTGATTTATTAAATTTATGTAAGTTTAGTGTAAATATATTAGGAAGTTTGAAGGCAAATCTTGAAATAATAATCATAGTTAAATAACTTAAATAAGTTCCAATAATTAATCCAATTAATCCATAAAAATATATACCACAAATATTTAGTAATAATAAAATAGAGTTATTAGTAATGCTGAACTTTGCTAATAGTTGATTTTGTCTGGTTGCTCTTAAATATGCTTGAAATACGTCTATATATAAGCGTCCTACAGGGAAAAATGCCATGGCAACCAAAATGGATTTTGAATTAGCTATTGGTATAGGAGCTATAGTTGCATAAATTAGTATAATAATTGATATTAGAATGTTAAAAATAATACCCAACCTCATCGCATATCTTAAATATGAGAGTTGCAATTCTTTATTCTCAATTTTACTGACAAATTGTAAGACACCAGATGCTGCCCCAAAGCCATTTACTAATAAGCAAAATGTTATTATAGAATAACAAAATGAATATATCCCAAACTCGTTTACCTGCATTAAATGTGCATAAGCAATTGAAGCACAAAAAGCTACAAAGTTTGAAAATAAAGTAGCTATAAACACATGAAGAAATCCAGAAGTTATAGCTTTGTTTAAGATTAGCTGTATTTTTTTTAAAAAATTAATAATATGTATACCTCTAATGTCAAGTAATTCATTAATAACCTAGTTATATAATTAATGTATAGACATATTGTGATGCTTATAAGAGACAAATTGCCTCAAAATCATACCTTATCTTTAATTTACATTTGTAATTATACATATATGTGCAATTCAATATCAATATATTTACGATGAGCTGAATCCGCAACATCTTTTTTATTAAGCAAAATTAATTGAAACTCCCCAAATTTATGATTTAATACAAGAGTTTTATCTATATAATTGCGTGTGTTTAATAAATTTTGAGGAGAAAATATGGAACCAACGCTAAACCTTAAACCACATCAAAGTCAAGTAGTTATACCTGCAAAGGTACAAGAGCAAGGATCTGAAACTCAAAATGTTTCTAACTTCCAACCAAAACCTAAATTTAACAGTACACAAATTAAGAATTTAAACCACAAGCTACCAGTTAAGCCTGATAGTTATAACCCACAAAATAATTGGTTAATTGATCATGACCAGAAAGGCATGGCTAATTATGCTCATGAGTTTCAAAGTATATCTGGTCAAGGCTTAAAGGAATATTTGGGCCAAAATCGATGCACTATATTTTTTGATAATAATAAAGTAAAGTCTGATCCGAATCAATTGTCATCTTTGAACTGCAATATTTTAACAAATAAAGGTAATACAGAAGAATGGCATCGAGCTAGACATTATTCTGCAGTAATTGAACCAGCTTTAACTCAATCTATGCAAAATATAGATATAATTAGCTTACCTGGAATTAATTTTGCTAGAAAATACACTGATCCAAGTAAATCCGATTGTTCTAGATTAGATGTAAACCCTAAAGATAATAATTCTATTAAACAAGAATATAAACACAAATTTGATTTACTAATTAATGCAGCTATTTATAATGGTAATAAGAAACTAATTATGACACCTTTGGGAATGGGATTTTTTACGGGGAATAATCAACAAATAAATAATACAATTTTAGATGCTTTTATAGATGTTTTTAATAGTGTTAAAGAATTAGTTGCAACAAAAGGACTATCAATATCTTTTTCAGATTATGATGGTAGATATACATCTGCACTTCAAAAACATGGAATCGAAGTTATAAATGGAGATTTAGCTGATCATATAAATAAAAATATTAAAAGCGAAGATAAATGTGCTGTATTAAGTCCTTGTGGAGCGGAACAAATTGGGCAGCATTTTATTGATCAACCTGATTCTGGATTAGAGGCAAGTTTACGTTCGAAATTATTGACGGTACCTTACGATGTTAGATATACAATTGCACCTAAAACAATTGCTTGTGCAGAGGCGAATAACTCAGCCACTCAGGAACAAATTGCTAAAGTTGGCGGCGGTACTACTACTTACAATAGATCGAGCTCATTTTATGAGAGCACAGATAGTAAGCCTGCAACAACCACGAAAACCACGACTACAACAAGCTCTTCTTTATCAGCAGTTAAGGATGTTTCAAGTTCTACTATTAATGCTGAAACAACACAAGCTATAAATAATGCTTTTTTTATACCCAATGAGTCAGATAAGCCGATAAAATTAAAAATAAATGCAGCAGCATTTAATTATATAAAAGGTGAATATCTGAATAAATTAAAGGCAGTTAATCCTAAAAATGAAATTGTAAATAAACATATTGAATATGTTGAGAGTTTAAGTTTTGCCTATGCTGGTAATGAAGATATTGAATTAACAGTTTATCCTGCATATTCAAAAAGACAAACGCAGATAGGTCATAATATAAGTGGGGATACTTCATTAGAAATACGTCTACCAAATGGTGAATTGTTTGAATTTGTTTTTGATGCTCCTTCAATGTTTGGTGGTTTTGATATGAAATTACTTAACTGTCTTGGCAGAGAAATTCCTGGAGATACTTTACTTACTATGAATGCAAAATTGTTATATTTATTAACAAAGTGTAGTAAGAAAGAGTTTTTAGATAAAACAGAGCGCGATAGTTTAGACTATGAAGACGTTAGGAGAGCTATATCACGTGGTGTTCCGTATGTGGAATTAAGCAATTCTGATGGAATTAAGCAGCTAGAAATACAAGGCGATTGTAATGCTTTGATTCTGTATGATGGCAATTTTGTTACCTTGAGCGCAGGAATGTTGAGTGATGAAGGAGACGCTTATCAGGAAGAACTAAATGATTTTTATAAAAGTATTAACTGGCAAATATCTAGTTTTGAGCAACTTAACAAAATTATTGAGATAAATTCTAAATATCAAGATAAAAATAAAAGTTATAGTAATCCATATGGTGGTTTTCAGGGTCAAATACTCTCTATTACTGGTGATTTAAAAGATCTGCCAATTATACTAGTTTCTGATGGAATAACAGATAATATGGAGTTTTTCCAGGATAATCTGAATGCTTATATGGATAATCCAACTGAAGAAAATTTTAGTTTATTTATGAATGATGTTAAGGGGTATATGGTCGATTTAGCATCAGGTAATAAGAAACAATACAAAAACACAAAATCTGATGATTTAGGTTTTATTTTCTCTAAAATAAAATAGATTTGTATTCATAAAATAAACAATTCTATTTGTGGCTCTCTAGCAATTAGGGAGCCTTTATTTGATAGATATGGAATAAAAATTTATACTATATTTATACCTATGTATCGATTTTTGCTTAATAAGAAAGTGGGTATTAATATTTTTATTTAAATCATGGTAAGCAATATCTATGCATATATTGTTAGTATACATATAATTGATTTTCAAAAGAATTATAGTATCAGGGAAATTTAGTTTATAACTTTATTGGGATTGATTGGTTTACCCAAATGTCTTAATTCAAAATAAAACCCACCTAGTGGTTGATTATCTCGGTTGCCACTATTGGCAATTACCTCTCCGGAACTAACTTTATCACCAACTTTAACTTGTGCAAGTACACCGCTATAGATTGACATATAGTTATCTCCGTGGTCTAAAATGATAACTTTACCAAAACCAGGAAGGTTCCCAGAATACATCGTTTTACCCGCAGTTATAGCTCTTATTGGGGCATTTTCTACATAGTTAAATAAGATTCCTTTATTGGCTATATTATCACGGGACTGGCCAAACGCAAGTTGAACATTAGCAGTAATTGGCTTTACTAGATGGCGCGATAAAAATGGTGAATTATTCTCATAACCAGAGTCTTTATCTACTGTATTAGTAGCTAGAGTTGACTTATTGTTAGATGCTTTTCGTTGTAACTCCTTTTGTTTTGATATTCTTTCTTGTGCAATAATCTGGTTCATTATTTGATTAAGTTGAGTTTGTTGCTGTTTCAAACTACTTAATTTAGATTTTGTTTTTTTAATATCCTTTTCTACAGATTGTGCTAATGTCAATTGTTCTGTTTTATTTTTTTGTAGCTTTTGTTGCTCTTCTTTGGTAATACCTAATTTTTTATTTAATCTATCAATCTCACGTTGGAGATTTTCATGAATTTTGTTTAAAGATTCAATTTTATTATTAAAGAGTAAAAGTTTGTTTTGTTCATCATGTAAAATAGCAAGCAAATATGCCTTTTTTCGATTAGAGTCTGTCATGCTATTGCCAGATAAAATAGATTGATCATCTAATTTCAAACGTTGAATTTGCTGGTAAACCATATTGGTTGTTGTTATAGTTTGTTTTTTAAAGGTCTCTAATGATTGGTTAAGGGTATTTAAATTATTCTGTATTTCTGATAGCTGCTGTAGATTGAACTCTCTTTGTTTTTTCAGGTTCTTTAATAATACATTGGATTGTGATATTGCTGAATCTGAATATTTTATTGCATTATCTATACTTCGTTGCTGCTCTTTTTGCTTACTTAGTTCAGTATTAACTTGGTTAATTTTACTGTTTATATTATGTAAATTTTGATTAACTTCGTTTGAAGTTAATGCTAAACCAAATGTACTATAAAAAAAGAAGATTAATAAAAATTTAAGTTTAAATTTCATGGTTAAATATCCTAAAGTTAGAATTTAAGCAAATTGTGCCCAGTCATTTCTTTGGGTTGTTTTAAACCCGCCATTGCTAGTAAGGTTGGAGCAACATCTTGTAATGATCCTCCATCTTTGATTGCTGCGGGTCTTCCTATATAAAGAAATGGTACTAAATTAGTGGTATGTTGTGTATGAGGTTGGTTAACCTTATAATCAAACATTTCTTCGCAATTACCATGATCAGCAATAACCAAAACTTCACCACCTATATTAAGCATGGCTGTTATGCATTTACCTAGTGCGGTATCAATTGCTTCGACTGCTTTTATTGTTGCTTCAAAGTTGCCGCTATGACCTACCATATCACCATTTGCAAAATTAGTTATAATAAAATCATATTTATTTTCTTTGATAGCTTTAACCAATTTTTCAGTTACTTCAGGCAAACTCATTTCAGGCTTTTGATCATAAGTATTAACATCTCGTGGAGAACTAATTAAAATACGTTCTTCATTTGGATATGGTTCTTTTCTACCACCATTAAAAAAATAAGTAACATGCGGATATTTTTCAGTTTCTGCAACTCGTAATTGATGAAGACCAAGATTAGAAATATATTCGCCCAAGGTATTATTTATTGTTGATGGAGCAAATGCTACCTTGGCATTAAACTTATTATCATAACGTGTCATAGTAATAAAATTGGATAAATCAACCTTTTTACAGGGGAAAAAAGTAAAACTGTCACTAAGAATTGCATCGGTTAATTCAATTGCACGATCTGATCTAAAATTAGCATAGATTATACTATCACCATCTTGTACACCATGGTAATCATTAAAAATATGTGGTTTAACAAATTCATCATTTTCATTTTTTGAATATGAATCTTGTAAAGATTGTATTGGATCAATTCCACATAAGTTAGACTTTTCTTGTACTCCATAAATTATTGCGTTATAGGCAACTTGTATCCTATCATATCTTTTATCTCTATCCATAGCATAATATCTACCACAACTAGTTGCAATTTTAATTTTATTACAAGAGCTAAGTAAATGATTAAGTTGTATTAAGTAATTAGTTGCACTTTGTGGCGGGGTGTCACGACCATCATAGAAAACATGAAGCCAGACTTTATCAATATAGTCTGACTTTTCTGCTAACTTAATTAATGCAAAAATATGATTAATATGGCAATGTACGCCACCGTCTGATAATAAACCCATAATATGCAGGCATCTACTTTGAGTAGTTTTTAATGCCTCTACCAACACAGGGTTCGATTCGAATGTATTATTTTGTATCGCTTCATCAATTCGAGTTATATCTTGTTGTACAATTCTACCTGCACCTATATTTAGATGTCCTACCTCTGAATTACCAAATTGATTTTGCGGTAATCCAACTTTTAGTCCTGATGCATCAATGGCTCCAAATGAATATTTTTGTATGTAATAATCTAAGTTAGGGGTTCTTGCATGAGTGATAGCATTAAATTCAGATTCATCACGAATACCAAACCCATCAAGGATAATAAGTAAAACTTTTTTTGTTGGTAATGTTTCCATAATGTAAATAGCGCCTAAAATATGGTAAAATACCGAAGAAAACTGTATCAAACTTTAGATATGGTTTTATTTGTGCGTATCTCGATATTTTCAGGAATGTATTTTAGCACAATTTGATATTACTTTTAGGGGATTAAACTTTAAAATGCAACTAAGTTATGATAAGGCATTAGCAATAATTGAAAATTCTGAGGTGCTATATTCTGAAGATGAATTAAATAAAAGAATATTTTTGCTAGCGAAGCAAATTGAACAGGAAATAATTGGGGAAATACCAATTTTTTTAAACGTGATGAATGGCGGATTATTTTTTGCAGCTAGCATATTAAGTCAAATATCTGGTCCATTTATATCAGATTATGTTCATGCGTCGCGTTACGGAAATTCAATTTCTGGTACAAGTCAAATTACTTGGCATAGAAGACCATCCATGCAAAATATATATGGAAAAACTGTATATATTATTGATGATGTTTTAGATGAAGGGTATACATTAGCGGAAATTAAAAAGAATTTATTAGATTTTGGGGCGAAAAGCTGTAAAACAATAGTTCTTATTGATAAAAACATTAATAAAGAAAAACCAATAATTGCAGAATATGTAGGGTTTAATGCTCCGAATCATTTTTTATTTGGTTATGGTATGGATATTTATGGGCTATATAGGCAATTGCCAGATATTTATATTTATAAGGTTTAAAGTTAATAACCTGTTTAGGATATCCTAGTTTATGCGTTTTTACATAAATTCGAAGATTCTAAATAGGTTCTAAGATTAAATGGAGAATATATTGTGGTTAGTATAATTGGAGTAATAATTACAGCATTATTAGAACAACAAAATGTGCTTAAAAGATTAAGATCAGGATTTAATGCTAGTTTATTACAATATGTTAGAATTTTTGTTACTAGAGAATTTAAAAATCAACGCGAAATACGTTATGCATATTTGATTGCATGTGTACCTATTATATTAATACTCTTATTAATTTATATTGTTTTACATAAACATATTATTATTTACTTTATTTTTAAATTATTGATTTTGATTTTTAGTGTACAAGTATTAACTTGGAAAGAAGAAGCTAAAGAAATTACTCACGATCATAAGTCGTTTAACTTTATCAATACATTTGCTACAAAATTCTTTGCCCCATTATTTTGGTTTTTGGTATTACCTGGTGGTATAGGTGTTGTTGCATATTTAATTATTATGTCTATGAGTCTAGAGCTTAAAAATAAAGGATTGGACTTGGTGGTATATAATATTGTTGTAGATAAAATGTTATTTTATGCAAATGTAATTCCATATATATTATTGTATATTTTTATAGCATTTGCGGGTGATTTTGAAAATGTTTCACATTATTTATTGAGTCAGCGCAAGAATTTTACCAAAAGTTTTTATTTTCTAGACAATATGCTCTATGATGCAATACTAATTGCTGTTGATAAAGAGAAATATGATGCAGAGTCTAACCAGATTGATAGTAATGCTGATGCTGGCTTTATAAAAAATGATCGGCTTTCAGTGCAAATGGTCAAATATATAGTTGCAGTATTATATCGTGCAGGGCTGTTTCTTATAGGAGTAATTATTTTGGTCGCAATTGCTCATATATTAGGTCTACTTGCTTAGCTTTTGCTTATGCTTAAACTCTTATTTAGCATTGTTCTAGTTGTAGTTATAAGTTGCGTATGGTTGGTGTTTGAATATTCTTCTCGATTAACTAAGTTGACATATATTAAGCCAACTGAATCAACGCATACTATAAGTTTGAAGATATCTGATGAATCTACAAATAAAAATGTTTACCAGTATGTAGATGCAAAAGGTAACTTAGTAATTACAAATAAACCTCTGGTAAGTCATGCAAAGAAAATGAAGCTTCCTCCTCTAGCTATTTACGCTAATCCCATGACTAAAAATGACTTATATGCAGGGGGATATACATCTATATTGGCACCAGGATATCAAAGCCCCAGTAATATAGTAAATAAGTGGTTTAATAATAGAAATAATATGATACCAAATATTAATGATGGCGGAAGAAGAACTATTTTAAAAGAAGAATTGAAACATGAAAAAAATGCTTTAGCTGATTTAAGAAAGCTAATAGAAGATTCAAAAAAAAATAGATTAAGTAGTGAAAGTGATATAAGCTACCTAACTAGGTTAGAGAATCTACAAGATAATGTAAAAGAGCATGAAAAAAATATTGAATTATTAACCAGAATGTTAAATTAAATAGGATACTTAATTAATGAGAAAACAGTTTTTAGAGTTTGAAAAACCACTTGAAGATTTGATGAATAAGATTGAAGAATTAAAAAGTGTACAAGAGGATTCTTCGGTTGATATTAGTACTGAAATTAATCAACTACAAGTTAAAGTGGATGATCTTACCAAAGAAATATATAGTAAGTTAAATGCCTGGCAAATTATTCAAGTTGCACGTCATTTACAAAGGCCACGAACACTTGATTATATAAATAATATTTTTAGTAATTTTGTAGAACTACACGGCGACAGGCATTATGCTGAAGACAAATCAATAATTTGTGGATTAGCCAAGTTTGGTTCACAGTCAGTGGTGGTTATAGGGCATCAAAAGGGCAGCGATACCAAAGAAAACTTAGAACGAAATTTTGGAATGCCGCGTCCTGAAGGTTATAGAAAAGCGCTTCGTGTAATGCAGCTTGCTGAAAAATTTCAGATTCCGGTTATTACTTTTGTTGACACTAATGGTGCATATCCGGGTATTGGTGCTGAGGAACGTAATCAATCGGAAGCAATTGGTAGAAATATATATGAAATGGCAAAACTAAGAGTACCTGTTATAGTGACTATTATTGGAGAGGGTGGCTCTGGTGGGGCACTAGCGATTGCTGTTGGTGACCAAATTAATATGCTTGAATATGCAATATATTCAGTAATTAGCCCTGAAGGTTGTGCATCTATATTATGGAAAGATGCATCAAAAGCGAATGTCGCTGCAGAAATTTTAGGAATTACCGCAAATAAATTAAAAACACTTAATTTAATTGATTATGTTGTGGCAGAACCACGTGGTGCTGCGCATGCTAATTCAGCTGAGATGATGAATAAAATGAAGAGGGTATTAAAAGATAATCTTAAAAAACTACAAGAATATAATATAGATGATCTCTTAAATAGACGGTTAGAAAGAATTATGAATTATGGGAAATTTGCCGAAAAAGAGCTAGATAATAATAATGGATAATTTAGTTAATGAGATTATTTTAAATTATCAAGATATATATGCAGATAAAGGCAAATTTACAGTTGGCTTATCTGGTGGGATAGATTCAGTTTTTTTGTTACACCTATTTGCTAAGATTAGAGATTTGCTTCCCATTACTGTTGATGCAGTACATGTAAACCATGGAATTTCTTCTCATGCACTACAATGGGAAGATTTTTGTAAAACATTATGTGCTAGACTCCAAATTTCATTACATATTTCAAGATATACTATAACCAAATCTGGTGGAGAAAGTTTGGAAAATAATGCTCGTAAGGTACGATATGATGTATTTAGTAAGCTTGATAGTGAAGTAATAATTCTAGCTCATCATAAAAATGATCAAGTTGAAACCATGTTAAGTCAAATGTTGCGTGGAAGTGACTTACATAATATTGCTGCAATGAAAAAATTTAGCAAAAAATATGGAAAATTTTTTTGGCGACCTCTCCTTTCAACCTCCAGAAGTCAAATTGAATCATTTATAAAAGGCCACAAAATTTCTTATATTAATGATGAAAGTAATTATGATACAGGATACCTTAGAAATTTTGTACGCCATAAGTTATTGCCCGAAATGTTAGTATGGGATAATACTATTGTTAATAAGTTAATTAATGTAACAACTCAACTTCAAGAAACTTGTAATTTATTGGATGAGATTGGGCTAGACGATTTATTGGCTATTCAAAACGATGATGATAAAAAAATATTATCTGTAGAAAAGTTTAAGTTATTAAGTTGTAACCGCCAGACTAACGTGTTAAGTTATTATATTAACTCCCAAAAATTACCCCTTCCATCAAAGAATAAAATCCAGGAATTTTGCCGACAAGTTAATGTTTCCTCTTGGGATCGTTATCCTAAATTAAACTTAACTGAAAAAATGTATCTGTGTAAAAAGAAGAATGATATTAAGATAATGACTTTATAATATGAAGCTTAATCAATTAAATTTAAAAAACCGATATCTTGCAAATATTGTGGCTCAGACATTATGTTTATTTATAAACTGTTTGTTATTTTATATAACGAGAAATTATGTATTTGTCTGGGTATCCATATCTGCGCTTTGCTTTATTGGGGTTGTAACTAGCCAGCCGAAGCATCGTATTATTGATAGAAATTTAGTTAACCATTTAATAACTGTGTTACTTTATTATATATTTAGTCATATCTGTTTGGAGTTTGATTTTGTTTATTTTATATTAATTTTTGTATTTACTTATATATTCTTTATTTTGAAAGATTCAGGTTATGATAAAAGTTTAACTACCTGGACATATATTCAATGCTTGCTATTTGCTACAACACTAACTCATATGACATTTAGCACAAAATTTTATAGTACTATAGTTGGATGGATTGAAACTCAATTAACATTATGGTTATCATTTAAACTATTTCCATCATCTGAACAATATATTCTTGAGAAATGGATTTATAATTTAAAACATATAAAACTTAAGGAGTGGGTAAGTTTATCTTATGTAAAAGTTCAGTTAGCAGTACGTGGAGCATTAACTGCTGGTATTTTGTATTTAGTGTGTGTATTAGTTGTTAAAGATATAAAACCTAACTGGTCAGTAATTGCAGCAGTAGCATGTCTACTCAAGGATGATGATGTAGGTAGTAAGAGAACAATCATTAGCTTTATCTTAGGTACATTAATCGGTTTTCTAATATCATGGTTGATTATATATCTTAATTTCAGACATGATGAATTAATTATGATGTTCTTATGGATAAATATGATTATTGCTGTTATTTGTATCTTTGAATACAAGATTACTTTGTCAATTAAAGCGCAAATTATAGGTATTGCTGCAGTTACCATATCGCTTACTTGTTTATATTTAGCATTAAACCTAAATGGACATTTTTATCTTGTACTGAGAGCTACTAATAATATTATGGGTATTATTGCAGCATTATTAGCTTATATATTATGGATATTATATAAAAAATTTAAGCGAGGTATCTAATTTTTTGTTGATCCGGAAAGTCTTATTTATATAAAACTAACTGGTTTAATTAAATTTTATTATGTAAAATGTAGTGGGTTTTTTCAAAACTGGCTCTAAAAAACCATTTTTAAAAGTTGAGATATAAGATGAACCACAAATATTTTTTTTCTCTATTAATAACCTTATTTTGTATGATAGGGTGTGTTAATAAAAATCAACATTACCAAAGTGATAAAAATACTTTGAGAGTGGATATTGGTATGGAACCTCCAACATTAGATCCGGCTTTGGCTGAAGATGCTTATGCATTTAGAGTAATCAATGATTTATTTGCAGGCCTTGTTGATTGGGATCAGTCAAATAAGCCAATTCCAGGAATGGCTGAAAGTTGGACAATATCTCCAGATAAAAAAACTTACACTTTTTATTTACAGAAAAATTTAAAATTTTCTGACGGCACTCCTATTACTGCTAATGATTTTGTCTATACATGGCAGAGAGTTATTGATCCTGCTACTGCTTCTCCTTATAATTTTTTATTAAAGGATATTGTTAATGCCAATACGATAGCCAATGGAAAAATGCCACCCAATAAACTTGGAGTAAAGGCCATTGATAATTTGACTTTTGTGGTAAATTTAGAGTATCCTAATAACGCCTTTTTATCATATCTGACCGTTCCAACTCTATTTGTTGTGCCAAAGCATGTAATAGAAAAATATGATAAAAAATGGACTTTACCCAAAAACATGGTTACTTCAGGTGCCTATACCCTTAAAGAGCATGTACTAAACGGATATATTTTAACTGAAAAAAACCCATATTTTTATGAAGCAGCAATAGTTAGAATTGAGAATGTAGAATATTTTCCTTATGCTGATGTAAACGTTTCTTTAGCAAATTATAAAACAAATTCTCTTGATACAACATGGAAGAGTGTTCCCGTGGATCAATATTCAACTTTAAAAGCTCAATATCCAAAAGAAATGCATGTAAACCAATCAGAACGAGTGGAATTTTTAGCATACAATATGAAGTTGCCAAAGTATGCAAATAATATTAAATTAAGAAAAGCTCTATCAATGGCAATTGATAGAAATATTTTGGTAAACCAAGTACTGAAATCTGGACAAATTCCTTTATATTCAGTTGTGACACCAACAATTGAGCAAGGTAAATATAAAGAGGTTAAATATCATTGGTCAAAGCTAACTAATGACCAAGTGATACAAAATGCACGTGAGCTTTATAAAGAAGCAGGATATAGTAATAGCCATCCACTAAATGTAACATTAAGTTATAAAACCAATGATTTATATAAGAAGGTTGCAATAGCGGTTTCCTCTATGTGGAGTAATGTTCTTGGGGTTAAAGTAACTTTAAAAAATCAAGAGTGGAAGTCACTTATTCAATCTTTACATAATGCAGATTATGATATTTCATTTGCTACTTGGGGTGCTGATTATAATGCGATAGCGACTTATATTCCATTATATTTATGTGGTAGTCCAAATAATTACTCGCACTATTGTAATAATAATTATAATGAGTTAATTCAAAGTGCCAATAAAACTACAAATGAAAGTGAGCAAGATAATATGTACAAACAATCTTTGTGGATAGTGATGAACGATTATCCTGTAATTCCACTATTTGAACCTAGTCAGTTACGTTTAGTAAAATCACGTGTACAGAATTATCGTATTGAAGATAATTATTTAGATAATGTGCAGACAAAGTGGATGAGCCTTAATACAAAATAATAAGCTATAGTTTAGCCTGTGCTATAATTGATGTTATTTAAAGTCAGCTATTTTTTAGGAGAAATATATGAAGTCAGTAGTTGTAATCTATCATAGTGGTTATGGCCATACAACGAAACAAGCCAATGCTGTTTTTGAAGGAGTTAAATCTGTCGCTGAAGTTGATGCTAAGTTAATTGCTGTAGAAAATTTGGAATCTCATTGGGAAGATTTAAATAATGCTTCTGCAATAATTTTTGGGGCACCAACTTATATGGGTAGTATCTCTGCTGAATTTAAAAAATTTATGGAAGCTTCTTCAAAATTATGGTTTACAGAATCATGGAAGAATAAAATTGCAGCTGGATTTACTAATTCAGGAAGCCTTAATGGAGATAAAACTTTTGCTTTATTAGAGCTATTTACATTTGCTGCACAACATCAAATGATATGGGTAAGTTTAGGCTTATTACCTTCAAGTACTAGCAAGGCACAACGTAATGATTTAAATCGATTAGGAAGTTTTGCTGGAGCTATGTCACAATCTGATGTTGATCTTGGTCCAGATCAATCACCACCCGAAGGTGACCTAAATACTGCAAAATTTTTGGGTAAACGTGTAGCTGAAATTACTTTACGTTTTAATTAGTTTTTAAATGATAGTTATAGTATTAGTTTCTTTTTACCAGAATGTTTTTTAAATTTTAAATTATGGGGATTCTAATAATGGCAAATCAATTTATTAATTTTGCGGCTAGAAAACAGAACTGGGCAAAGTTAACTCCTTGGCTTGGAATAATTACATTTGTTTTGATATTTAAATATTTTAATTATAAAGATGTTCAATTTTGGGCATTAATTAATATCCCATTATATTTATTTCACCAAATGGACGAACATTATTTGCCTGGAGGATTTAAGAATTTTATTAATCAGATTGTATGTAAATTACCTTCTGGTGCTGAATTATTGACTGATATTAAAATATTTTGGATTAATATTTTATTCGTATGGGTACTTTTTCTAATCTTAGCCTTATTAATTCTCAATATAAGTATTGGATTTGGCATCATTATGATTATTATAAGTGCTGTGAATTGTTTATCGCACATTGTTTTATTATTAAAGCTGAAGATGCGAAATCCAGGAGTGATTGTTGCTTTATTCCAGTTTATTATTTGTGTATATGCTGCTTATTATATTAGTATAAATGCCCAACTCTCAAATTTAGGATTGTGGTGGATAGTTTCAGTGATTTCTTCTGTAGTATTTCATGTATTGGCATATCAAATAATGAGGGCGCAAAAAACTAAATAAATATTCAGCTACGATTTGATTTAATAAAGTATAATGTGCTTATTCAAATGTGTTGCAACAACAAATATTTTTGGTATATTGTCAATTTTTGTGGTAGAAACGGATTGCCATGGATAAATAGGTTTTTGGTCTTAATGAAGCATTTACTTGTGCTGCAGTTTTATCAAGTATTAATAAATTAAATATTGAGACAACTAAAGCAATAGCACCATTAGCCTGGCATGCTGAATTAAGCAGGGCAATCTTCTTCTAAATAAAATGTTTATTAAGTTTATATAAGCACGTCAATTTTGCGTAATTATATTGCGTTTAAAAGTTGTGGGTTCAAAAGCTCAAAATATTAATCTTTGATTAGAAAGATTGCATTTTTAAGCAATTTTTGCGGAATGAATCTACGCATTTTTAGCTCATCAACACTATCGATTAATTCTGCTATACTTTTTGCATTAAATTTTTTTAGCAGTTGCTTATGATAGTATTTAAAATTATCCATCTTTAGCCTACTATTAGTAAACTTTATAATAAAGTAATAGGCTTCTCCATGTGAAAAACCAAATGATGTGTAAAATAAAATTAGCTGCTCTATATCGCTCAATTTAAAGTTTGGAATCGAAAAACTATAATCAGAATAATCATGATTTTGATTATTAATATTAATAGATTTTAACTTATATTCAAGGGTAAAGATAGCAATAGGGTGGTTATTTTTGTTATGAATTGGGTATTTTGTTCCGCGAAATAACATAAATTCACCAGAACTGTTTTCCCCCATATAAATATATTTTAAGCTTTTGTTTTGTTGTATAATTTTATTATGAATATGTTCCAATTCATCGATGATCTCTTTAGGAATATAATCAAAACCCTTTAATGTATTAGGTGTTGAGTTAGTATTGCTAGAAACTAATTTACGCATTAATTCAGATAGATATAGAATATCACCATTGTCTCCAATTATAGAAGTATAACTCTCTGAATCATAAACTAGAGCAATGGATTTTATATAGTGTGATACTATGTCCATTTCCAATGATTCTCCTCCAATAAATTCAAAAAATTCTACAGATTCAATGAGTAAATGATATAATTAACCCTCAGCACCAATTTAAGATAAGGGTTATTAGTGTAGTGTTGATAAAGGTTTTGCTCGAAACGAATTTCTTAAGTTTTGTAAAAATTCTTACTGAAATTGACATTGGTATTTATGCTATAAACACATGCTATATGTAAATTGCCAAAAACATGAGCTAAAACGGTGAAAATCTACGTAGTATTCATATAATAACCTTTACATTAAATCAGTGTCCCAAAGTGAATTATGATTGTTGTATCCGATGTGTGTTTGTCAAATGTGATAAACAAATTTTATCATTGTTTTGAAAAAAGATGCAACTATTTTTATAACTTTTTTAAAAAAATTAATAAAAGGCTTAATAAATGGTTAAGGAAAATCTAGAGAATTCGCCAGAAAACGTTGCATTAAACAATGTAATTAATAAATTACAAATTTATATGGATAAGAATAAACAAACGTTGTATGGATTAGCCACTACAATGGGATTTGCCTATCAGCCTTTTTATCGTTTAGTAACTAAAAAACATCTTCCTACTATCTCATCATTTGGCTTAATTGCCTCTCATCTTAATTGCTCTATTTCAGAGCTGGCTAATGAAAATATATTCATCGATATCTGCTGTTATACAAATATGTCAGCAGATTTAAATGACGAAAGCGGTGAAAAATGCCGAGTTTATATATCATATCAAGAGTATCAAAAATATTTAAGTAACCGATTTTTTGCTGTAAAATGCCAAGATATAGTCTATAATGAAATTAACAAAGTAGTAAATTTAGGAACACTCTATCATCTATTCTATTGTGTAGATAGTTTTTTGATCGATGGTATATATCTTGTAAAAGATAATGATAAAAAGAAATTAATCAATGTGTTAAGCATAAGTAGCAAATTCTTAATAATTGAAGAAAATGGCAAAGAAGTGAAAGTTGATATTGAACAAATACAACCTATAGCTAAGCTGTTTAGTTACTTGGAGTTAAATAACGATAAAACAACGAAACTTTTTGGGATTAAATAATCACATTAATTAATGGTAAATATCTGCAGAAATGATTTGTAAGAAAGCTATAGCTAAATCTGAAAGAGTATACTATAGCATTCACAATTTTATCTAAGTTTGTTTATTCTTATTGCTTTTTTGATTTATGGAAATTCCATAGAATAGTTATAAAAGCAAACAGTGAACTAAAAACTAATAATAACATTGCACTTCTAAATCCATCAAGAAAAGAATTATTAAATTTTGTTAGCTCTATATGATAAATTAAAACCCCAAGGCTAAGCCCAATTGATCCACCAATATTATGTAGAGTCCATGAAGCACCAATTGCTAATGCTTCTCTAGATCTAGGTAAACCACTTATTGATAAAATCGTTGATGGTCCAACAATTGATCCCCAAGCAATACCCATTAATATAAATGCCGTTAATACCATTACTATAGAGGTGTGCGTTGAAAAACATACCTGTAATATTGCAGATATAATGAAGAAGATAAACCCAAAAAGAAGTGGTTTATACGGTCCTTTGCGGTCCACCATTTTTCCAATTATAGGCGATACCAGTGATACCATTATAGTAGTTGGCAATAACATCAATCCTATGGCATAGTCTGTTTCTCCTCTAATTTCACGCAGATATAGTGGCATTAAAAAAAATGCAAGACAATAAAAAAAAGCCAAAAAAAATGTAGCAATAGTACCTGATATAAATGAACGATTTATAAATAAACTGAATTTAATAATGGGGTTATTACTTTTTTCTTCAACATAATAAAATAAAGGGAATGCAATAATTGTAGTTATTAGTGTAGTCAAGGTTTTATATGATTTAATCCCCCAAATACTACCTTGTGTAATTGTAATTATTAATGAAGAAATTCCAATCATTAATATTAAAGTTCCTAAATAATCAAGTTTGGGATTTACATCAATATTTTTTGATTCTTTTAGGTTTTTTGCACAAATTAATAAGCTAATGATAATAACTGGAATATTAATAAGAAATACCCAACGCCAACCAAGTGTTCCTACTAATATCCCTCCTAATACAGGTCCAGCAGCCAACCCGGTAAAGCTTATACCAAAGAAGATGCCCATAGCTTGACCGCGTTCTTCAATAGGGAATGTGTTAGATACTATTGCACCAGATCCAGTATAAAGGACAGCACACGCAATGCCTTGGACAAAACGCCAAAAAATTAACCACTGAATATTTATGGCACATCCAGCAAGTAAAGAAGCAAATGCAAACACGATCATTCCTGTGTATAGAATGAGCCTGCGCCCGTAGATATCTGCTATTCTACCCATTATAACCATAAAAGATGATAAAGCAAGTATAAAAATATTAATTATCCATTGTAATTGGGAAATAGTTGTATGCAAATTATTTTGAATAGCAGGTAAGGCGGTATTAACAATTGTAAAATCAGCGCATCCTAAAAAGCTAGCAATTGCTACTCCAGCTAAAATCCACCACTTTTGTTTATTAGAAACTATATTTTTATCCATTATTGATCCATTCATCAAATAAAATTAATAATTAATGTTGTACAAGTATTGGATTATATATTATAAGTACCTTAATCACAAGTGCGCACAAAAATGTGCTATAGTATATAACTATATACTATAAGAGTGGAAGATCTGAATGAAACCAACCAATCATGATGATAGTTGTCCTGTTGCAGTAGTATTAAAAATACTTGGTGGAAAATGGAAAACTTTAATTGTCTATGCTTTACTTGATGGTACAAAGCGATTTAATGAATTACGGCGTATGATTCCTAATGTTACGCAAAAAATGCTTACTAATCAGTTGCGTGAGTTGGAGTCTGATAAAATTATTATTCGCAAAATATATGAAGAAGTACCACCAAAAGTGGAATACTTTCTAACACCAATTGGGCAAGCATTAAAGCCTATATTAGAACAATTAGAGGTTTGGGGGGCATGTTATCTTAAGAAAGTAGATGAGAATTAAATAAATATGATTGATAACATTCCACATTGTAAATTATTAAAACATAGTAAAATAATGAGTATTAGTAAAAAATATACATGGAATACAAAATAGTATGCATAAATACAAAATAGCAGTTATAGGTTGTGGTGCAATCTTTAGTAGGCATTTGCAAGCAATAAAAAATAATCAGGAACATTATAAATTAATTGGTTTATATGATGCTGATAAGAATAAATTGCAACAGCTAACTACCGAATTAAATGTAAAAGCTTATAAAGATGAAGATGAGTTATTTAATGATGAAGAGATTAATTGCGTTGCAGTAATTACACCAAGTCATGTGCATTATGAACAAATGCGTCGTGCCCTCATCAATAATAAGAATGTTATAGTAGAAAAGCCAGCAACATTTTTATCTTCCGAATTAGATGATATAGAACAACTAGCAAAGAAAAATAATGTTAATGTATTTACTATTTTGCAAGTAAGACTAAACCCATCGCTAATTGCTGTAAAAGAATTTATTCAAAGCGGTTTGTTTGGTAAGATAAGAAATGTTTCATTAGTTCAAAGATGGCAACGCCCACTTGAATATTTCACAGGTTGGCGAGGGGGTATGTCTAGTGGTGGGGGAGTATTGCGTGAATTTAGTATTCATTACTTGGATGCACTTTTGTTATTAGTTGGTGCTCCGAATAAGGTAAGTAATGCTAATTTCTATAAAACAAAGTTTATGAGTGGTGATGTCTTTGATACTATATATGCACATTTAGATTTTGGTGGTTTTGGTGGAAATATCGAGATATCTATTGGCGCTGAACCTAGGAACTTGGAATGTAGCTTGTCTATTATGTCTGAAAATGGTTTTATTAAACTTGGCGGTAAATCTTTAGATGAAATCATCGAAATGCAGTTTTTAGACTCACGGCTAATTGATAAGTTAAAAACATATGAAGATGAGGCATTAAAAAATAGAAGTGTATCTCTTGCAAGTACCGGTGCATCACCATATCATCCTGAATTATATAGGCAAATTATACTTAATCCAGATAGTTTTAGATTGAGACAGACATATGATGTTGTTAAATTAATTGAAAATATCTATAGTTTTGCCTAACTTTATCATGAAATATCAGAAAATTACATATGTATGGTTTTATCTATTCATAGTAATATTCACTATATTTAGTATATTATGCTTAAATCAAAAAAATCATTTAGCTAGTGAACTAAAAAGAAAATTTAGTGATATTGATTTACAGCAAATTAATTACCTACAAGTAACTCCATTATTTGAGTCTTATATAATCCCTCAGCCAAGCTATCTATTATCTGCACATAGTTCAACATTTGAGGTGTTGAAAAATGGTTCTTTAATTGCGTTTTGGTTTGCAGGTAGCCATGAAGGTAAACCTGATGTTAATATTTGGCAATCTTATTTTAGAAATGGCAAGTGGAGTAAGGCTACTGCTATTATAACTCGTAAAAGCATGATGAATGATACGAGGATGTTTGTTAAAAAGTTGGGAAATCCAGTAGTTTATAAGGCAGTAAATAATACCCTACATTTATTTGTGGTATCAGTGAGTTTGGGTGGTTGGAGTGGTAGTAGTATTAATCAGATGGTTTCCAAAGATAATGGCAATACTTGGGGTATGGCTCAGAAAATTTATTTAAGCCCATTTTTTAATATCAGTACGCTAGTAAGAACTAAAGCTGTATCACTTGAAGATGGAGGATTTTATCTTCCTGTATATCATGAGTTTATGAGAAAATATCCGGAGTTATTGTATTTTGATGAAAATGGTAATTTTATTTATCAACAGCGGATAAATGATATAAACCACTTATTACAGCCTTCAATCGTAGAAGTTTCTTCTGAATCAGCCTTTGTTTATTATAGGAACCATTCAACAATAGATTCAAGAATGCTAATGCAAGCTACACTAGATGGTGGGAAAAGCTTTGGAAGGGTAACGCCAACTGATATATTTAATCAAGATTCATCAATGGCGACAATCAATTTAGGCAATGGGCAACTATTGATGGTTAGGAATATTGAAGGAAGAAGTAAGCTAGTACTATCTATTTCCTCAAATGGGGTTATTTGGCATGATATCGTTAACTTAGAAGACACTAAAAACGGAGAATTTTCTTATCCATCGATTCAAATTCATGATGGTGTAGTGGATATTCTCTATACATGGCAGCGTAAATATATAAAGCATGTAAGATTTAATATTGCTTGGCTAAAAAAACAAAAGAATTATAGTGGTAAGTGATATGCATAACATAAATTTTTCTTATTATCTAGATATGGTTTCAAACGTACTGTTGCTATTAGCTATATTATTAAATATCCCAAGAATGGCACAATTAAAACTATATATAAAACTAATCATTATTTTATTTGTTGTATTCATAAGTATAACAGTTCCTTTTTATATGGGAAGTAATTTGCTGTGGCTAATGCGAGGTATGTTGGAGAATATTAGTATTACTACTACACTATTTCTTTTTATATTATTATTAAATAATTTATGTCAATTTTCAACAAAACCATTAATAAATACACCATCTGCTGCAATACTTGTAATTATTTGTACAATTTTATATCTGTCGGTTTTTGGTATTATACCTATTGATGTGTATGATTTAGGTTTTGTACCTAATGTATATTTTCTGTGCATTTTGGGTATTGTATTATTAATAATTTGGAGATTTAGTAATTTAAATGCATGGATATTGCTAATAGCATTTATTACATATTATTTTAGGCTCAAAGATTCAATTAATTTATGGGATTATTTGATAGATCCATTATTATGGGTATATGCAATTATCTTTTTATTTAAACAGTTGGTTTATAAAAGATTTTGTTGATGATTTAATATATTTAGTAGAAAGTATATTTGATGAAGGATTATATAATTGCTCCAAGTATTTTATCAGCAGACTTTGCTAATTTAGGGCAGGAAGTGACTAAAGTTATTAATGCTGGTGCAGATTGGATTCACTTTGATGTTATGGATAATCATTATGTGCCAAATCTAACCATAGGCCCAGTTGTATTAAGTTCAATTAAGCCATATACAAATAATGCACTAATAGATGTACATTTAATGATAAGCCCTGTAGACGAAATGATTCATCAGTTTGCATCAGCTGGTGCAGATATAATTGTATTTCATCCAGAAGCAAGTATGCATGTGGATAGAACTATTCAACTAATAAAAGATTATAACTTAAAAGCTGGTATAGCTTTAAATCCAGCAACACCGATAACTTGCTTAGATTATATTCTTGATAAAATTGATGTGATCTTAGTTATGTCTGTTAATCCCGGTTTTGGTGGACAATCTTTTATTAATAGCTCTTTGAATAAAATCAAAGATGTTAGAAGGATAATCGATAATTGTGGTAGAGATATTATTTTAGAGGTTGATGGTGGGGTAAAAATAGATAATATTTTAGAAATAGCGCAAGCTGGCGCTACTGCTTTTGTTGCGGGTAGCGCCATTTTTAATAGTGATGATTATAATTTTGTAATAAATTCTATGCGTAAAGAATTAATTGTAGTATAATTATGTATGTTTTGTTTTTTGAGGTAACTATACAATATGAGTAATGTGTTATACGCAACAGACTCTTCTTTCGAATCTGATGTTTTACAATCTGAAGTGCCTGTACTAGTTGACTTTTGGGCGGAATGGTGTGGCCCTTGCAGAATGCTTTCTCCAATTTTAGATGAAGTGGCTAAGGAATATGAAGGCAAGCTAAAAATAGTAAAGTTAAATGTAGATGATAATAGTGTTACATCTGCAGTGTATGGTGTTAGAGGAATTCCTACATTATTACTATTTAAAAATGGTCAGGTAGTTGGCACAAAAGTTGGAAGTTTACCAAAAAGCCAATTAACAACATTTATTGACAGCAGTATATAAATTATATTAAAATGCTACCTATCTATTCGGGTGGGTATCATTTATTCGAATTTCAAATATTTCATTCGAAATTTCTTTCCAATTTCCCAACTACGGTTTTCCGGGGTTTATATTTAATTATATTTTAAAGATGGGTTTTTATGCATTTGTCAGAAATAAAAGATTTGCATGTGGCGCAATTGTTAGAGATGGCGGCTAGTTTTAATATTGAAGGCGTGAGTAAATTACGTAAGCATGATATTTTATTTGCTATCTTACGGAAAAAAGCAGAGGCAGGTGATACTATATATGGTAGTGGTGTTTTAGAAATTTTACCTGATGGGTTTGGGTTTTTGCGGTCTCCTGATACCTCATATTTGGCAAGTCATGACGACATATATGTTAGCCCAAGTCAAATTCGTAGATTTAGTTTGCAAACTGGTGATACGGTAGATGGTGAAATCCGAATGCCGAAAGATAGTGAGAAATACTTTGCCTTAGTCAAGGTAGACAAGATAAATGGTAATGAACCAGAAGCAAATAAACACAAAATTCTTTTTGAAAATCTAACCCCACTTTTCCCAAATATCCAATTAAACCTTGAACGTGATGTAGACCTTGAAGAAGTTTTAACAGGTAGAATAATTGATATTATAGCGCCTATCGGTAAAGGCCAACGTGCATTAATTGTGGCACCTCCTAAAACCGGTAAAACTGTTATGTTACAACAAATTGCACATTCAATAACAGCAAATGCTCCAGATGCAGAATTGATAGTGCTATTAATAGATGAAAGGCCAGAAGAAGTAACAGAAATGCAACGCTCAGTGAAAGGAGAAGTGGTATCCTCAACTTTTGATGAGCCAGCTTCACGTCATGTGCAAGTTGCTGAGATGGTTATCGAGAAAGCCAAGCGCTTGGTTGAACATAAGCGTGATGTAGTTATTTTATTAGATTCAGTTACGAGATTAGCAAGGGCTTATAATACGGTTTCTCCAGCTTCAGGTAAAGTATTAACTGGTGGTGTTGATGCAAATGCCTTACATAGACCAAAGCGTTTTTTTGGTGCCGCAAGAAACATTGAAGAAGGAGGCTCCTTAACTATTATTGCAACTGCATTAATTGATACCGGCTCTAGAATGGATGATGTGATATATGAAGAGTTCAAGGGAACTGGTAATATGGAACTCCATCTAGATCGAGACATATCTCAACGTAGAGTATATCCAGCAATTGATGTACTACGTTCTGGTACAAGACGTGAAGAGTTGTTGCTATCAAAAGAAATCTTACAGAAAATATGGATTTTAAGAAAACTTATGGCAACCATGTCTCCAATCGAAGCAATCACTTTCCTAACAGAAAAAATGAGAGAAACTAAAAATAATTCTGAGTTTTTTGATGCAATGAAAAATGGTGGTAGATAAAATATCTAACTCTAATATATAAATAAACCGTTTTAATGTAAGATTATTTGTATGGCGAAAAATAGGGGCGTTGAAAATTTAGCAAATTCTCCGCGGAAAAATATTGATTATATTGCATATCTGATGTTAATACCATCAATAGCTCCTATACTTTATATAAATATTTCTAATGCGTTTATTACATTTTATGGTGGATTTTATATATTAACTAGCATTGTTTTAGTTTTATTGTTTATTTTTAAGAATAAAACTATCATATCTGGTCAGGATCAACTATTTTTTTCAAAACAAGCCCTCTCTCTATTTTTCTTAGTTACATTTATATCTTTAACTTAC
The DNA here is from genome assembly GCA_046336365.1 of Neisseriaceae bacterium. Classification (GTDB taxonomy): domain Bacteria; phylum Pseudomonadota; class Gammaproteobacteria; order Burkholderiales; family UBA11063; genus Aquella. The sequence continues at coordinate 24,959 of JBKDHQ010000167.1, read as the reverse complement.
TCAATAGTTTTCAAATATTTAGCATTTAGGATGGACAATACGGATGCTGGAATATTTATTTCAATGATAAGAGATGTTTTCTATGGTAAATTTGGCTATGCTACTGGTGTTGGCTTTTATCATCTAGAACGGCATCAGAACTATATTTTATTTTTATTAGCAACCGTATATTTTATTTTTTTTAAGTCAATTATACCCGTTCTAATTTTAAATGCTACTGCTATTTTGGGCGCAGGATTTATATTATACAAAATTACACGCCTGTATTTTAATCAATTAATTGCTTTAGTGGTAGCATTTACATTCTATGCAAGTCCTATTCACTCTTCTTTTACTTGGTTTTATCCAGAAGTTTATTATGTACTTGCAATAACATTGATGTTTTATGTTTGTATCACTAAGCAAAAGGCTTTGTATATTATACTAGCAGCCTGTTTTTTATTGTCTATTAAAGAGGAAGCGCCGTTATATATGCTAGGCTTTTTATTTATAATGTGGCAACATAAAAGGTTTAGATTAATGTCAGTATTAGTTTTATTGACTGTTAGTGTTGCATTGATAAATATAGTGGTGGTTGAACCATATTTTCAACATAAAAATATATTGCTAGGTACAAATCCCCCTAATATAATATCAACATATTTTACTAAATGGGGTATAAGCTATGGTGAAATAATTAAAAATATTATAACAAATCCAATAGATTTTATAAGCTTTTGTTTTGACGCAAGTTCAGGATTCTGGCCAAATTATATGTATTGGTTCTTCTTGCCGTTATTATCTCCATTTGTACTTTTATCTAGCATTCCAGTTATCTTTCTTTCTGGCGCATCCGATAATACCTTTGATTTACATCAAATGATAAATTATCATTCCCTTGGGGTTGGAGTTATTGCATATATTGGAATCATTATTGTATTTAAGCAATTCGTTGAAAAAATACCTAAATATAAACAAGTATTGCAAACAATATTACTATTTATTATGCTAAGTCACAATATGTTATTTGTAAATTATTCTGCTTTGTTCTCTAACCAGTCTTCAGATAGTTCAATACCATCAATGGATTTATTTATGCGTATGCCATTGAATTTTTTATGGTGGAGGGCATATTATAAAGTAAACTTTGATGATGTATTAGATAATAATAAAAATGGTGAGTATATTGAAAAACATTATCATAATGCATCAATACGAGTTGCAAGTAATATTTATAATAATATGCTAAATTTTGACTTACCTAATCTTCAACGAAATATTACTTTTGATGCCAATAACAACCACTTATATCAAGAGAATTGTAATTGCATTCTTGTATTTACTTATGACCCAAGCGGTCTTCTTCAATCTCAATTATCTCCGGAAGATATATCAGGATTAAATAAACTTTTTCAAAGTAATAAGTGCGATAAATTTGGCAAATTTTATTCATGTGATAATCGAATTATAAATTGACATTGATGTTACTGAATTATTAAAAGTTTATGGTGGTTTGAGTATTGCAACTTATTTAAATCTATGTAATTTAATAACTAGACTGATTATGCCAATAGTGGCAGTTACAATCATACCAATTAGCCAGTTATATTTTATGTCCATTTGAAAAATCTTTTATCAACTTGTTCAAATCTATGATCAATAATCTCGAATTTTTTATTTATTTTAGCCTCCAAAAAATAGAATTTTGGGTCGATATGTATAGTGTATTTATCTAGAACATCTATCAAGTTCAGACTTAGTCGTAATTTTCTAATTAACATCCTTTTCAAGCATGAGATCTGATGTTTTATCAGGCATTGTTTATTTAACTAATGTTATTTTACTTAAAACTATTTGTAAATTTTAATTAGCGGTAAACCTGTATATTTAATACCATAATAATTGACTTTTAAATTATTAGGGGGTGATAATTTTTTCCATACTTTGCCATCTATTGAAGTTATTATTGTCCCCTGATTTCCAACCGCAACGAAATGATTATCTCCATACGCTATCGAATTCAGATTATCAGTACTTACAGATGATTCTAAGCTCCATGATTTACCATCATTAGAGGATATTATTGTACCATTTTTACCAACCGCAACAAATTTACCATTACCATAAACAACCCTGATAAGATTGTTTTTAGTTACAGTATGTTCGTGCTCCCATGATTCAAAGTTTAACGAAGTAGCAACTGTACCTTCAGTTCCAATCATAACAAATCTACCTGCGCCATTAGTTATATCTAAACTAAAAATTGGGCTAGTAACCGTGCTCCATGAGTCACCTGTAATAGAAGTATACATTAAGCTATAATAAGTAGGTCCTACTGCAATAAATTTATTATTACTATATGCTATACCAGTAAGCTGTCCGATTGTGCTTTCACCAGAATAGACCCATGATTCCCCATCATCTGAATATGCAATTAATGTATTAATGGGATCAATGTTGCCCACAGTAACAAATTTACCATTTGCATGTAATATACGATATAAACGTAAATGAGGATCACCTGATATAGATTTCCTTTCAAATTTTAATTTTCCATCTTGTGTGGAAAAATTATACATTCCGCCCACTCCGGAAATAATTAAATTACCAGAAACAGATTCAGCATCAAAAAAAGCTACTGGCGTCATTGATTCACTCACAGAATTTATTTGATCTGATGATATATTATAATTTGCTATTGTACCGTTGTCGCCAAGTATTAGAAAGTTAGTACCCTGGCTTGTGGGCTGAGGTGAACTATTGTTGATATTACTATTTCCACCTGACCCACATGCAGTTAACAAACAGCATGCTATAATAAAAAATAATATTCTAAAATTTTTTATAGTGTTTTTTTTCAAGGTAATCTCCTCTTCATCTAATTGAGACATCATTTTTCTTTAAAATAATATAGTTTAAGGTTATAAATTAATACTATAATTGGGCGCTTCTTTTATTATTTGTACATCATGCACATGTGATTCTTTAATCCCTGCTGCAGTTATTTCAACAAACTTAGCATCCTTATGCATATCAGCTATACTTGGAGTGCCTAAATAACCCATTGCAGATCGTAACCCACCAAGTAATTGATGAATCACTTGTATAAGTGATCCCTTATATGGAACGCGACCTTCAATGCCTTCTGGTACTAGCTTGTCTTCAGCATTTGAAACATCTTGGAAATACCTATCTGCTGAACCTTTGCTCATGGCGCCTAAAGAACCCATTCCTCGGTATGATTTATAGCTTCTTCCTTGATAAAGCTCTATTTCTCCAGGAGCTTCTTCAACTCCTGCTAACATGCTTCCTAACATTACACAACTTGCTCCCGCAGCTAATGCTTTTGCAATATCACCTGAAAAACGGATGCCGCCATCGGCAATTACTGGTATTCCTGTGTCTTTAAGAGCAGTAGCTATATTATGAATTGCGCTTAATTGAGGAACTCCAACACCAGCAATGATTCTAGTGGTACAAATAGAACCAGGCCCTATTCCTACTTTAACACCATCAGCACCTGCCTTAACTAAATCCAAAGCAGCTGCACCTGTTGCTATATTTCCACCGATTACTTCAATATGTGGATAATTAGTTTTTATCCATTTTACTGTATCAATAACACCTTGAGAATGTCCATGCGCAGTATCTACAACTATTACATCAACTCCAGATTGTACAAGTAAAGCCACTCTTTCTTTAGTATCAGTTCCAGTTCCAACAGCGGCACCTACCCGTAATTGATCGGCTAAGTCTTTATTTGCATGTGGGAAGGTAATATTTTTAGTTAAGTCTTTAACAGTGATAAGACCTTTTAATTCAAAATTGTCATTTACTATTAAAACTCTTTCAATTCGATTTTTATGCATTAATTCTTGTGCTAATGAAATTGAGCTACCTTCTTTTATTGTAACTAACCTTTCTTTGGGGGTCATAATATTTTTAATCGGTTGTTCCAAATTCGTTTCAAAACGAATATCTCTATTAGTAATTATCCCAACAAGTTTGCCGTTTTCAATAACTGGTACTCCAGATATTTTTCTTTTTTTTGTGATTTCGAGAAGTTTAGTGACACTTGTATTGGGATCAACAGTAATGGGATCTTTAACAATTCCAGATTCATGACGTTTTACAATAGATACACGTTCTTTTTGCTGCTCTGGAGACATATTTTTATGAATAATACCAATTCCACCTTCTTGTGCTATAGCAATTGCCATTTTTGCTTCAGTTACAGTATCCATGGCCGCAGAAATAATAGGAATATTTAATGATAAATTTTTGGTAAGCTTTGATTTTATTACAACATCTTTAGGTAATACTGATGAATGACTTGGAACCAATAATACATCGTCAAAAGTATAAGCTTTTTCAACAATATTTAACATTTTATAACTTTCTTTAGTGGTAAAAATAAATTTTAGTGTATTTTAAGATTCATTTTGTGCATCAATAATTTTGCTAAAATCATCGATATCTTTAAAGCTAAGGTAGATTGAGGCAAACCTTACATATGCAACTTTATCTAGTTTATATAGTTCATGCATAACCAGCTCTCCAATTTGTCTACTTTCAATTTCACGTTCGCCAAGATTTAAGATTTTTTGGCGAATAGTATCAGTAGCTTTATCAACTAACACTAGTGAAACTGGACGTTTATGCAGCGCCTTGGCCATACTATTATATATCTTTTCTTCGTTATACTCTTGTCTAGTATTATCTGACTTTATAACAGCAGGCATCTGAATATCAATTTTTTCTAGTGTGTTAAACCTGCGGTCACAGTTTATACAGCGTCTTCTACGTTTAACTACCAGTTTGTCTTCACTAATACGTGTATCAATCACCTGGGTTTCTTCAAAATTACAGAAAATGCATTTCATTTTTTAATCCAGATAGACTATTTTAGTAAAGGAAACCCTAATTCTTCGCGTGATTGATAATATTTTTGTGCAACAATGCGAGATAAATTTCTAATTCGGCCAATATAATTAGCTCGTTCAGTCACTGAAATTGCTCCACGTGCATCAAGCATATTAAAGGTATGTGCGGCACTTAAAATTAACTCATATCCAGGAAGAACTAAGTTATTTTCTAATGCGCTTTTTGCCTCATTTTCATAATTGTTAAATTGTTCAAATAACCAACTAACATTGCTATATTCAAAATTGTATTTAGATTGCTCAACCTCATTTTGGTGAAAAACATCACCATAAGTGACAACTTTCCCATCAAGAGTTTTAGTCCAAATAAGGTCATATATATTGTCTACATTTTGTAAATACATAGCTAAGCGCTCTAGGCCATAGGTTATTTCCCCTAGAACAGGCTTACAATCTAATCCGCCTACTTGCTGGAAATAAGTAAATTGCGTGATTTCCATACCATCTAGCCATACTTCCCAACCAAGTCCCCATGCGCCAAGCGTGGGATTTTTCCAGTTGTCTTCAACAAAGCGGGTGTCATGTATGGTTAGATCAATCCCAATTTCCCTTAATGAATTAAGGTATAAATCTTGTATATTGTCCGGAGAAGGTTTTAGTACAACTTGAAATTGGTAATAATGTTGTAACCGGTTTGGGCTTTCTCCGTAACGGCCATCTTTAGGGCGCCTCGATGGTTGTACATATGCTGCAAACCACGGTTCAGGGCCAATGCTTCTTAAAAAAGTTGCTGTATGCGATGTGCCTGCGCCCATTTCCTTGTCAAATGGTTGCAAAATTACGCATCCGATTGAAGCCCAGTATTGTTGTAATTTAAGAATCAGTTCTTGAAAAGTGAGTGTATTTAAAAGTTTATTGGTCATAATCTTTTATTTAAAGTTTCATATATATTGATGTGTGGCATTATACCAAATAATTGTTCTATACTACAAAATAATTATGAGTAAGTAGTTTTATGATAAAATACCACCTAATTATGTCAAGGTTAAATTAATGAGTATTACTACTAATAAGAAAGCTCTTTTCGATTATTATATCGAAGAAAGGTATGAAGCTGGAATTGTACTTGAGGGCTGGGAAGTTAAAGCCATCAGAGCCGGTAAGGTGCAGCTTCGAGATAGTTATGTGAAAATAAAAAATGGAGAGGTCTGGTTATTAGGATGTCAAATATCGCCATTGATATCTGCAAGTACTCATAAATATACAGATACAAGTAGAATAAAAAAACTATTATTAAATAATAAAGAGATAAATAGGTTAATTGGTAAGGTTGAACAGAAGGGTAATACAATAGTTGTGCTCGATTTACATTTTAGTAAAGGTAAAATTAAGGCTAATGTGGCGTTAGCCAAAGGTAAAAAAGAGTATGATAAACGTCATGTTGAAAAAGAACGCGAACAAAAAAGAGAAGCAAGTATAGCAATTAAAAAATTAAAAAGGCTGTGAAAAGTACTCGAAATATTTCAATTCTGGAGCCGAGATGACCATATAAAGCGTGACGACATGGACTATATGCTTTATCGTGAGCGTTTTATAAAGAATGACAAAGTCCAGAATTGAAAGACGATGAGTATATTATATACTTATATACTTGAACACAAAAAGAGTATATTAGTGAAATATGATTGAGAGGAAAGTACAAAATGATCAATGAAATTAAAAAGACTGCAGAATCTAAAATGCAAAAATCTATAGAAAACTATAAAAGCAATTTATCAAAAATTAGGACTGGTCGTGCACATGCAGGTTTATTAGATCACATACATATAGACTATTATGGTTCCCCAATGGCAATTAATCAAATTTCAACAATTACAGTCTCAGATGCTAGAACCATTACTGTTCAACCCTGGGAAGCTAAAATGGCAGCAAACATTGAAAAAGCAATTCGAGACTCAGATTTAGGGTTAAATCCTATTTCAAGTAGCTCAGTCATTAGAGTTCCTATGCCACTACTTACTGAGCAAAGACGAGAAGAGTTAAGTAAAGTAGTTAAATCAGAAGGTGAAGAGGCTAAAGTTGCAGTAAGAAATATTAGAAGAGATGCAAATACTGAGTTAAAGGCTAAGTTGAAAGATAAATTAATCTCAGAAGATGATGATAAACGTACTCAAGATGATATTCAAAAGCTTACTGATAAATGTATTATTGAAATAGATAGATTAACGCAAGAAAAAGTAAAAGAAATTATGACTATGTAATACAGGATTAATGTGAGCTTTAATAAAAGTGTGCCAAAACATATTGCAATTATAATGGATGGTAATGGACGGTGGGCGAAAAAACGCTTACTGCCAAGGGTTGCAGGCCATATTCGTGGGGTAAAACGAGTAAAAGAGATAATTAAACACTGCGCTTTTTTGAAGGTTGAATATCTGACTTTATTTGCATTTGGTCGTGAGAATTGGAAAAGACCAAAAGAAGAAGTATCATTTTTGATGCAGCTTCTCTATGATCAATTAAATAAGGAATTTTATCAACTACATGAAGATGGTGTAAAAATTAGATTTATTGGTGATAGGTCACGTTTGAGTCATGATATTTATACCAAAATTAATGAATTGGAAACTTTAACCAGTAGAAATAAACATTTAAATTTAAATATTGCGCTAGATTATAGTGGTACATATGACATTATGCAAGCAATCAATCGAATTATTATTGATAAAGTTGATTGTGTTAATGAAGAAGATTTTAATAAATATTTACTAACTTATCCGGATCCAAGCCCAGATTTATTTATTCGCACTAGTGGAGAATTTCGATTAAGCAATTTTTTGTTATGGCAAGTAGCATACAGTGAGCTTTATTTTACTAAAGTGGCTTGGCCAGATTTTAAAGCTAAAGATTTAGATAAAGCAATAGATTGGTTTAATACTCGCGAACGAAGATTTGGAATGACTTCTGAACAACTACAAGAATAAGGATTTATATGCTAGTTCATAGAGTAATGACGTCTTTAATTTTATTGTTTTTAACCTACTTAGTATTTTTCCAAATATCAGATAATGCATTTATTGCTGCTACAACCATTTTTTTTGCAATCGGAGTATATGAGCTAGTGCGAATGTACAATTTTTCTGAAATTAATAAATGGGGAGTTGTCATACTTTTTATCGTATTATCAATATATTTCGGCTATACTAACCTAGACATTACCCAAATTATTAGAGGTGTTTGTGTTGGATTATGGTGTTTCATTGTCCCTTTTATATTAATATCCCAGCCTAAAAAAATACATAAATTTATTGTGGCTTTACTTGCTTTAACAGTTTTTACGACCGCTTCTTACGCATTGATTTTATTACGCGAAGCTCTTGGAGTATGGCAACTAATAAGTATCATGGCAATCGCTTGGATTGCAGATATCGGCGCATATTTTGTTGGGCGTAAATTTGGACGACATAAATTAGCACCTCATATTAGTCCAGGTAAAAGTATTGAAGGAACTATTGCTGGAATAGTTCTTGTAATTGTTTATCTATTAATTTTAAAATATTTTAATTTAGCTGTTTACTTATATAATTATATGGCAGTATTTAAGTTTGGTTTTATTTTAGTAATAGCAAGTATTGTTGGCGATCTTTTTGAGTCATGGTTAAAACGTGTTGCAATGGTTAAAGATAGTGGGGCCATTTTACCTGGACATGGTGGTATATTTGATCGTATTGATAGTTTAATTGCTGTTTTAGCAATGTCATTTGCTATGATAAGAGGATTATTATAAAGTGTATCAGCAAAATATTGCTATTTTAGGTAGTACAGGTAGTATTGGAACTAGTACTTTGGAAGTTATTCGCTGTAACCTAAGTCGATATAATGTTTTTGCTTTAACTGCAAATAATAATGTGGAGAAGTTATTTGAACAATGCTGCATTTTTAAACCACAATATGCCGTTATCATAGATAAGGTAAAATCAAATTATCTACAGGATAAACTTAAACTAAATGGAATTAATACAGTAGTCCTTTCAGAAGAAATTGATTTAGTAAAAATAGTAGAACATCCAGATGTAAATATAGTTATGTCTGCAATTGTGGGTAGTAAAGGTCTTTTATCTACTTACCGTGCAATAAAAGCAAATAAACGTGTATTACTTGCAAATAAGGAATCTTTGATTGCTGGTGGGCAACTAATTTTAAATGCGCTAAAAAATTCTAAAGCTAAACTTATCCCTGTTGATAGTGAACATAGTGCTATCTTTCAGTGTTTAGAATCTAATTCAACCGCTAATATTGATAATATAAACCGAATTATTTTAACTGCATCAGGTGGACCATTTTTAAATCGTAGTATTAAAGATATTCAAAATGTAACTGTTGATGAAGCATTAAAACACCCAAACTGGAATATGGGAAAGAAAATTACTATAGATTGTAGTACTTTAATGAATAAAGGTTTAGAGGTTATTGAAGCATATTGGTTGTTTGGACAAAATTTAGATAAGATTGATGTTGTAATCCATCCCCAGAGTGTCATTCACTCAATGGTTGAATATATTGATGGTTCAATAATTGCACAATTAGGTACTCCTGATATGAAAACCCCAATTGCCTATGCATTGTCATATCCAGAGCGTATAATCTCTGGTAGTAAGAAACTTGAATTTAATAAATTATTGAATCTTACTTTCTGTGAACCTGACTATGCAAAGTTTCCTTGTTTAAAATTAGCTTTTGAAGCAATACAAAGCGGTGGAACAATGCCTGCAATTTTAAATGCTGCCAATGAAGTGGCAGTTGCTGCTTTTTTAAATAAACAAATTCGTTTTTATGATATAAGTGATGCGATTAAAAAAGCTATGGATGCAGTTAGTTCTGTGAATTGTACTACTGTTGAAGAAGTGATTGAAATTGATAGTAAAGTTCGTCATTTTGTAGGTGATATGCTTGGTTCTGTAGTTAGTTAACTGATAATATATTAGTTATACAATTAAGTAACTTATAGTTAAATCACAAAAATTATAAAGGAAAATTATGTTAACATATCCGCATTTAAATCCTGTTGCAATAAGTTTAGGCCCTGTTAAAGTACATTGGTATGGAATTATGTATGTTTTAGGCTTTTTATTTTTTGTTTATGGCGGAAAATGGAGGCTTAAAAAATATGGTAGTACCTTTTGGACAAATAAGTTAATTGATGATTTTATTTTTTATGGGGCTCTAGGGGTTGTACTTGGTGGTAGAATAGGGTATTGCTTATTTTATCAACCGATGTTTTATCTTACTCATCCATTAAGTATACTCAAAATATATGATGGTGGAATGTCATTTCATGGTGGGATGCTCGGGGTTACTTTAGTTGCATATTTATTTGCTAAAAGGTATAAACAAAACTTCTTTGTAGTAAGTGATTTTATTGCTTTATTAGTACCTATGGGACTTTTCTTTGGTAGGGTTGGTAATTTTATCAATGGTGAATTATGGGGTAGAATTACAACAAGTAGTATCCCATGGGCTATGATATATCCACAATCTGGTAGTATGTTGCCGCGTCATCCTTCTGAAATTTATGAAGCATTGGGTGAAGGAATATTGCTTACAATTATATTATGGATATATGCAAATAAATCCAGAAAAACTGGGCAAATTTCAGGAATGTTTCTCTTTTGTTATGGTCTCATTAGGTTTGGGTTAGAATATTTTAGAGAACCAGATTCATTTTTACTAGAGTTTGCACAAAAAACAGGATTATCTATGGGCCAGTGGCTTTGTGTGCCAATGATTATTATTGGTATAATTATGTTTGTTATTGCAACGAAAAAACCTGATGTAAAAAAATAGAGTGAAATAATTAGAATTTTATTATGAATTTATACTCATCGTCTTTCAGTCCTGGACTTTGTCATTCCTTATAAAATGCTCGCGATAAAACAGATAGTCCATGTCATCGCGTTTTATATCGTCATTTCAGCTCCAGAATTGAAATACTTAGAGTATATAAGTGTTCCAAGTATATTTCTGTATGTAACTTATAGGTGGAAATTTAATAGGGTATCTTAATGTTATTAAATATTACAGTAGAGAACTTTCGCTCCTATGATAAAGAGCAAACTTTATCTCTAATTGCATCTAATGAAAATTTTATAAATACTAGTAAAGTTGGTACATTTAATGTCTATAAATCAGCAGTTATTTATGGGGCTAATGCTAGTGGTAAATCAAATTTAATTAAAGCAATATCTGTGTTGCAAAATGTCATATCTAATGGAGTATCTAGTAAATATTATCAACCATTCTTTTTCAATAATAGGGATACTAGATTTAATATTGATTTTGAAATTAAAGGTAAGATTTATACTTATTCGATTCATTACAATGCAGAATATATTGATTATGAGGCTTTACTTGATGAATCTGAAAATATTATTTTTGAGAGAATTTTCAAAAAGTTAGAAGGAAAATATGAGTATGTTGTTCCCAATGCAGAAAAATTATTAAGTGAGGGACAATTAGATATAGCAGAGACTATGTTAAAAACTTGGCAATTATCTACTAATAAAGATCGATCTTTTTTAACGCAGATTATTGATAGTGGATGTGAAAAACTTAAAGATATTTTACCGTTATTTGATATTAGGCCCAATAAAACACCTAAAATAATTTTTCGTGATAATCAATACATTAATACTATAAATCCTTTTATGCCACAAGCAGATTTATTATTTGCCACAAACTATTACCGGTTACATGATGATTTTGAATCAATTAATATAGCAATGCAGGCAATAGGGGCAACATTTAATAGAATTACACCTCAAGATGTTAATGTGAGTCCCTCGGATGGTGCAAATAACGCTAAACCATTTACACTTAATACAACATATAATATTAATGGTCAAGATATAAATGTTAACTTTTTTCAATTTGAATCAGATGGCACACAAAAATTTTATAATTACTATGCTTTGTTAAAATTTGTTATTGAAAATGAGTCTATCTTAATAGTTGATGAACTGGAAGCACATTTTCATCCATTATTAGTTGAAGAAATAATAACTCAAATTAATAATTCTGATAGTAAAGCTCAGTTGATCTTTACTTCTCATAGCCCTCTATTGTTAAATGAAGGTGTTTTTGAACGAGAACAGATTTATTTTGCTGAAAAAAATGAAGATAATACAACAAATTTATTTTCTTTGGCTGATTTTAAAGACTTAAAAGATGTAAAAGATATTGTTGCAAAATATTTGTCAGGTAATTTTGGGGCTATTCCATACTTTCATTCAATTGACTTTGATAGCGATAAATAATGGTTAAGAAAATTATTAGAAGCCACAAGACAGAGAGAGATAGTATTAATATTTTGGTGTTATGTAACGGTAAGACTGAAAATCTATATCTCAAAGAAGAATTAGATACTCGTAAATGTAAGGTAAAATTTAAGCAGGAAAGTAATGCTCTAAATTTTATAAATTTAATAAATAATGATAGGATTGGTGAATATAGGAAATATAATAAGATTTATTGTGTTTTTGATCGAGATAATGGACATAATAGTGATGAACAGTTGAATGAAGCTAATAAAATTATTATAGCATCGTGTGGAAGATTAATTAAAGTTTTATCTAATTTGTGTTTTGAGGTGGTGTTTTTATTTAATTTTGGGGATGATATTAGCGGCTATCAAGATTTTGATAATATTAAACAAGGGGTTAAGAAAAAGTTTAAAATTGAAAAATATGAAAAAACAAATTTGAAAAATATAATATCACAAACAGACTTTACTATAATATGCCATAATGCAGAAGAATGTTATGGGCGTCTAAAAATTAATGACAAAAATTGGCTGATAAACGATAGTTATACAGAAATATTTAAATTACTTGATTTTAGAAATGAATGAAGCGCTTACTATTCTACAAGATACGTTTGGTTATAAAAGATTTCGTGGAAAACAGGAAGAGGTAATAAACCATATCCTTGATGGAAATAGTGCTTTTGTTTTAATGCCAACTGGTGGTGGTAAATCTATATGTTATCAAATCCCTGCATTATTAATGGATGGAATGACGGTTGTGGTTTCTCCTTTAATTGCACTTATGCAAGATCAAGTTGCAACGCTAGGGGAGCTTGGTGTTGATGCTTTATATCTAGCATCTAATTTAGATTCAGAACAAACTAGAAATGTATTTTTTCGCATTAAGCAAAAGCAGATTAAATTACTTTATGTTACTCCAGAACGTGCTTGTTCAACGTGGTTTATTAATTTTCTTCAATCAGTTAATATCAATTTGCTTGCTATAGATGAGGCACATTGCATATCACATTGGGGACATGATTTTCGTCCTGAATACCAAAAGTTGTCTGCATTATGTCAAGCTTTTCCCAAAGTACCAAGGTTAGCACTAACTGCTACTGCAGATAATTTCACCAGTGTAGATATAAAACATTATTTAGGTTTGAAGGACTCTAAGGAATTTACCACTTCGTTTTTGCGTGAAAATCTTATTTATTTAGTATATGAGAAGAAAAACGCCAAATCACAACTAACCGATTTTATTTCTAAACATAAGAATTCATGCGGTATTATATATTGTAATTCGCGAGCTAGAGTTGATGAAATTACCAAGTTTTTACAAGAGAATGGTTACCCAGCAAAGAGTTATCATGCTGGGCTAGATGCAAAGATTAGAGAAGAGCATCATTATTATTTTCTACAGAATAATTATGCAATTATAGTTGCAACTGTAGCTTTTGGTTTAGGAATTGATAAGCCAGATGTTCGATATGTTTATCATTTTGATATGCCAAGAAGTATTGATCTATTTTATCAAGAATCTGGACGTGCTGGTCGAGATGGAATGCCTGCATATAGTATAATTAACTTTGGCTTTAAGGAGATTTTGGATTTAAATCGCATGATCATAGATTCAGAGTCAGGTCAATTAAAAAAGAAATATGAATTGATGAAGCTAAAGCGTATTATTGAATATTGTGATACAAACAAATGTAGAACCCAGGCATTGTTAGAATTTATGGAAGAAAAAACCCCTGCCTGTGGTAAATGTGATAACTGTACTAATCCACCTCAAATGGTTGAATCTACTGTTTTAGTGCAAAAAATATTATCTACGATTTATCGTGTGGGTCAGAAATTCTCAACCCCACATATTATTGATATTTTACGTGGAAAAAGTAGTGTTACAGTTCAAATTTGGGAGCATAATAAATTGTCTACTTTTGGATTATGTAGTGAAAAAAGTATCAAGGAATTAAGACGTACAATCAGAATTTTATATAGTAGAAGCATTATTGACATAGATTATACTAATGGAAATCTCAAATTAAATGACAAGGCAATTCGGATTTTACGTGGTTTAGATGGTTTATCATTACCGACAGAGCGTAAAAGTTACAATAGATCAATAAAAGAGTATGATACATGGTTAAGGACAGAATTTGAGGATAGGCTTTATAGAAAGTTATTAGATTGGCGACATGCTATGGCTATTGCCATGCATGTTGCACATTATGCAATTTTACCTGATAAAACCATCTATGAACTTGTGACTATTAAACCACAGAGTACTGAGGAGCTTATGAATATATATGGTATTGGTAAGAGTAGATTAGAGAAGTTTGGAAGTAATTTATTGAAATTGATTAAACAATAATTGGAGTGATATTATATGCCATTGTCTATCTATACTAAATATCCGCATACTAAATTATATAAGCGAGTGCGACATTTAAATAATCGTGATATTGCAATCTTATTTGGTGTGTTTATAGGTATGATTGTTGGGTTTTACGGTATATTTTTGGGACATTTTACTAGTGTTCCGGTATTAGGGATTGTTGTAAGTGGTAGGTCCTGGCCCTTCAAATTTCTTGCAGTTGTTTTAAGCGGTGGCACTTTCGGTAATTTATTAAGTTATGTTGGTTCCTGTATAGATATTATCACTAACCATCGTACTATTTTTGATTTATTTGCTTTTATATTAAAAAAAATTAACCAAAAAAATAATATTAATTAAATACACGCGCTTTGCTATTTAAAGTATTCATTGTTTTGTGCTATAATTGTTAGGTAGTTTATATAACGAATTTTTTAGATAAAATAAATAGCCAAATTAGGAGCACTTTTACTGTTGTTACTCTATGTTATAATCTTGTTACTTTAAATAACTCCTTTATTATCATGGTTAGATTATGCATAATGCAATTGTTCTATCACCATATCATAAAATATTTTATAATGAATGGCAACTAGATCGACAATCAAGCAGATATAATATTGTGTTTGATCAAACCATTGAAAACATTCTAGATATTCCAAGACTTTCCAATGCACTCAAAAGACTCATCTCAGAATACTTAATTTTAAATAGACATATCACTAATATTGATGGCATATTGTATTGGGTACCTAATAAGGCAATACGTACTTTAGAAATATTTGAAGGTATTGCCACATACGAACAAATCTATAAATTTGTATCACAGTCATTTGATATTGAAAATGAACCACTGTATCGTTTTGCAATCTTCAATAAGGAAGATGGTAATTACAGATTTATTTTGGTATGGCATCATTTAATTATGAGTGATAAGGCTTTAGAAGAATCAGTTGAATTAATCTCAAAATATTATAATGATGCTTCATATAAAAATCAAATTACTTTAGAAAAACAATATTCCCTATTTAACCAAACTACATTAAAACTAAATGAACAGGTGACAATAAATGAAGGACAACATGCAATTTTTTGGGAAAATATACTAAAAGATTTAGAAGCAATAGATCTGGGATTTTTAAAACCATACTCACAGGAATTCACAAACAATTATGTTTCTAATCCAGTACGAGAATTGCGTTTTAATTTTATATATGATAATTTTCGAAGGATTCTTCATATTTCGCGGCAATATGGTATTACTCCGTATATGTTTAGTCAATGTATCTTCGCCTTGTTAATTCATAAATATACCGGTCAAAATCAATTTGGTTTTTGTTATACAGTAGGAATAACTGAACATCTAGGGTTAACTTATGGCGTTGCAGTAAATAGAAATATTCACCCAAATAATATTAGTAGCGATGGTTCTGTTTTAGATTTAATCACACAAAATAAAGAGATTATAAAGAAAATAAGGGATAAAAAATATAGCTATAAGTATTTTCCGATTAATTATATTTTTAGTAAGATATCTAAGAGCATCTTGAACGTTAATTTTATAACAACATATTTTAAAGATAGAAAATTTAATTTTAATAATTCTAAGACTGTAAAGATAAATAATGATTTTAATATTGATTTAGCTGCTAACTTATTATTTGAGCAAGAGTTATTTGAAGGGCAATTAAATTTTAGAGTAAGATATAATATAAATCAAATTGATGAAGCCATACTTAAGCAATTCGTTAATCATTATCAGAAATTATTTCTTGATGTATTGTCTGATTTTGAAAAGGGGTGTATTGATAAGAAAATATCAGATTATTCCATATTGACAAAGGAAGAGTATCATAAAATAGTTTATGAATGGAATAATACGAATAATCCGTACTTAGAAAATAAATTAATTCATGAGCTATTTGAAGAACAAGCATCTAGAACGCCAAATAATATTGCAGTTGTATTTGATAAAATAAATTTGACTTACAAAGAGCTAAATCAAAAAGCTAATCAATTAGCAAATTATATTAAAGTAATACATACAATTAATCCAGATGATTTAATAGCTTTTTGTTTAGATAGAAGTGAGTATATCTTAATTGCAATACTTGCAATATTAAAGACAGGCGGTGCCTATGTGCCAATTGATCCTGATTATCCGGATAGCAGAATAAACTATATATTAGAAGATACAAAATCAAATGTATTCTTAACAAATGAAATTTATTTAGGACGGTTTTCTTTATTAGAGCAATGTCAATCAAACAAGATTATTGCAATAGATGCAGTGAATACTTTAATAGATATACAAAAGCAACAAATCACAGTTCCAGAGATAAAGACAGATTGTAAAAACTTAGCCTATGTGATTTACACAAGCGGAACAACAGGTAAACCTAAAGGCGTACTGATTGAGCATAAGGGGCTTGTAAATTTAACTCTTGAAATGATTTATAAGCATGAGTTGTCTGTTGGGACTAGAATAGCATTGCATTCAAATTTTGCATTTGATGCCTCAGTTTATGAATTATTTCCCGCTTTATTATCTGGTAGTAAAATATTCTTAATATCTGAATTAATGAGATATGATATTGAATTGCTATCTAAATATTATGTTGCCCATAATATTGAAATTTCTTTTATCCCAACTATATTACTTAATGAATTTATTTTAGAATATAGTGGAAATTCATTAAGGTTAGTCTATGTTGGGGGAGAGAAATTAGTTTTAGCTAAAAAAATAGATGCTAGTGATTTAGGTTTTAAAATTATAAATGAGTACGGACCCACAGAAATAACGGTATGTGCAACTCAATATGAAGTTAGTGATTGTAGAAAAAATAGCCAGTATATGAACTTAATTGGTAAACCTATATCGAATGTAACATGCTATGTACTTGATAAAAATCTAAAACCATTACCAATATGGGGAATAGGTGAACTATATATAGGTGGTGCAGGAATATCTCGTGGTTACTTGAATTTATCTGAATTAACTCTTGAGCGGTTTATAGATAATCCATTTCAAAGTGATAAAGATAAGATGCTAGGGAAAAATAGTAAATTATATAAAACGGGAGATTTAGTGCGCTGGTTGCCTGATGGAAATTTAGAATATATTGGTAGAAATGATTATCAAGTAAAGATACGAGGTTACAGAATTGAATTAGGTGAAATTGAAGATAAACTCTGCCAGCTCAAGGAAATTAAACAAGCTATCGTATGTTGTCAAAATCACATAGATAACTTAGGTTTAACTAACTCACAAGATTTAGTTGCTTATTATGTATTGGATAATAAATATTCGGATTGTGAGTTAAATAGTTATCTTGAAAGTTGGTTAGAAGTATATGATAATGTATACGCTGACTTGAATCTAGAAGATTATAAATATAATACGTGTGGTTGGAATAGTTCTTATACTTCTAAGCCAATTCCTAAAGTAGAAATGAAAGATTTAATTGATAATACAGTATCTAGAATAGTTAGTTTGAATCCGAAAAATATTCTAGAAATTGGCTGTGGTTCTGGACTAATACTTTTTAATATTTTAAATATTTGTGATAAATATATTGCAACTGACTTTTCTTCAACATCAATTGAGCATTTAAATAATATAATTACTAAACAAGACTTGGAATATAAATATAAAGTAGATACAATTTGTTGTAGCGCACATGAATTAGGCAACATAAATTTTGAATATCAAGTTGATACAGTTATTATAAATTCGGTTGTACAATATTTCCCTAATATTGAATACCTGATTAATATACTTGAACTTAGCATATCTAAAATTGGCAAAAAGGGTAAGATATTTCTTGGTGATATAAGAGATTATCGTCTACTAAAATTATTTCACTTTTCAATTTTATCATATCAAAATATGTCAGTAAATGTGGATTTAATTGATGAATATAGTATGCAGGATACTGAACTATTAGTATCTCCAAATTTTTTTATCTATTGTAAAACGTTATTTAATCGAATAAAGCATGTTGATATTTTACCTAAAATTGGCTCATATAATAATGAAATGAATCGTTTTAGGTATGATGTTGTTTTATATATTGATGATGAGGTGCCTCAGGAAACTTGTAAGATCCAACCAATATATTATAATGATATTAAATCAGTGTTAGAAAATACCAATGCTGAAGAGATCTTTATTTCCTATATTAATATACGCATATTTAACGACTATAAAGAATATAATAAGCTTTTAGATAAACATATAGATTTACCATATACAGAATTGCTTACAATAGAAGAGATTTATTTACTTGCAGCTAAGTATAACTATAAATTGAAAATATTACTTGATGTAGATAATTCAATTTTATTAAATTTGATTTTTTATAGAGATAAACTAGAAAATTATCATAGTGATAGTATAACCTTAATTAATAACCTTAAAATGTTTGATGTGGCAAATAATCCAATACAGAGAGTAGGATTATCAGATAATGCACTGGCCGAACTTTTTGAGAAATATTTATTGACCCAACTCCCAGAGTATATGGTTCCCAATCACTACATTAAGCTACCTAATGTACCTTTAACATTAAATGGTAAAGTTGATTATAAAGCACTACCGCCAATAAAATTTTTCAATGAACATACATATGTTTATCCGCGTACTGAATTAGAAGAGAAGATGGTTATTATTTGGAGTGATATATTAGGAATACCAAAAGAGCAAATTGGTATAGAAGATAACTTTTTTAAATTAGGTGGAAATTCATTATTAGTTGTTCGTCTAAAAAAAAGATTATCAATATTTGAAGAATTTAAACAAGTAACAGTTGTCGATATATTTAAGTATACTACAATTCAACAGTTAACAAGTTTTGTTATGAATAAAGTTAATTCAACACCTTCAATAAAATTGATTAATAACTCAAGTTATAACAATTTAGACATTGCAGTTATTGGTATATCTGGGGCATTTTCTGGTGGGGAGGATTTAGAAGATTTTTGGGAACAAATAAATTTTGATAAATGTGGGTTAATAAGACATACAATTGATGAATGTAGGAATTCAGGTATTGCTGAAGAACTACTTAATCATCCAGATTTTATTCCAGTTACTGGAAAAATAGTAGGTACAAATGAGTTTGATTCTATATTTTGGGAAATGCAAGCAGATGAAATACATAGGTTAGATCCACAGGTTCGTAAGTTCTTAGAGCATTCTTGGTATGTATTAGAGAGTTCTGGTTATTTAATTGATAGAGCTGCAATTAATATAGGTGTCTTTGCTGGAGGTAGGAATAGTCCATGTTTATATAATAATAAACCACAATTTGTGGGTCAAGTATTAGGGAAGTTAGGAGCGGCTGGAGAATTAAATACGCAGTCTAGCTTAGCCATGCAGGTTAGTTATATTCTTGGTTTAACAGGGATTTCAACTAATGTTAATACTGCTTGTTCTACAAGTTTAGTTGCAATTGTTGAAGCTTGCAAAAACCTTGTTGCTGGTTATTGTGATATGGCAATAGCTGGTGGTGTTTCACTGATATTGCCTAGTGAATATGGATATATATATCAAAATGGGGGGATATTTTCTAAAAATGGAGAGTCTCGAATATTTGATGCTAACTCTTCTGGTATGATATCTGGATCAGGAGTTGGAGTTGTATTACTTAAACCATTAGAGAAGGCTATTGAAGATAAAGACAATATTATTGCTGTAATAAAAGGATATCATATAAATAATGATGGTACACGTAAAATGTCTTATACTTCACCTAGTGTTATGGGTCAGGTTGAATGTATTGTAAATGCACAAAAAATCGCAGGAGTGAGTTTTGATGAAATTGATTATGTGGAATGTCATGGAACAGGTACTCAATTAGGTGATGCGGTAGAAATACAAGCATTGAATGAAGCGTTTAATTATAATCATACTCCAAACGCTACTTTTAAAAAGTGCTATATAGGGTCAGTTAAGGCAAATATTGGACATGCAGAGCTTGCTTCTGGAGTTGCTGGCATTATTAAAGTGTGTAAAATGTTAGAACATAATGTTATTCCTAAACAGATAAATTTCGATACTTTAAATCCTAATATTCCTAAAAATACACCGTTTATTATCCCCAAATCAAAGCAACAATGGTTGAGGCGTGGTTTAAGGCCAAGAATTGCAGGTGTTAGTTCATTTGGGATTGGTGGAACTAATGCACATCTAATTATAAGTGATTATGTATCTGAAGATTGTATAAAAAACATTACTCCTCAATCTATCCCGTTGGGTTCAGTTTCTGAATTTAATAAAAGCTATAGGTTACCATTGTCAGCAAAAAGCAAACTTTCATTGGAAAAATATAAAAAATGCTTTATTGATTTTTTAAAAACTACAAAGTATGATTTATCAGATATTGCTTATACGTTGCAATTAAAGCGTGAAGTTTATCAATATAGATCATCAGTAGTTGCAAACTCAATTAGTGAAGCTATTGAAAAATTTGAAAATAATATAACTATAACTAATGTGGTTAATAAAAATGAGGTTCAAAATATTATATTTATGTTTCCTGGGCAAGGTTCTCAATATGCTAATATGACTCTTGATTTATACCAAAATAATAATGAATATAAAGTTATTCTAGATAATTGTATATCAATAACTAATTCTCTATTAGGAATTTCTTTTGAAAATATATTGTTTCCAGCTAACCAAGATGATGCGGATACAATTAACCAAACTCAATTTGCACAATTGGCATTATTTTGTGTAAGTTATTCAATAGCAAAGCTATTAGAAAGTTTGGATGTTAAATCATCGGCTTATTTAGGACACAGTATTGGTGAATTAGTTGCTGCAACCTTGTGCGGAGTTTTTGACTTACGTGATGCAATTAAGTTAGTCATTAAACGAGGTAAATTAATGCAGAGTATGCAGCCTGGTTCGATGTTGCTTATTCAATTTGACAAAGATCAGCTAAATAAAATTATTTGTCAAAATAATTGTGAAGTAGCAGTTATTAATTCACCGCAACAATTTGTTGTTTCGGGTAATCCGGACGATATTTTAAAATTAAAAACCCAACTTGATAAAGAACTTATTCCCACAACAATTCTAAAAGTTTCACATGGATACCACTCATACTTGATGGAGGATGCTGCAAATAAATTTATTGATCAATTTAAAGTCATTAAATTATATTCGCCTAAACGACTTTTTATATCTAATGTAACCGGTGATTTTATTAAACCTGAGGATGCAGTATCTCCAGAATACTGGTCTAAACATATAAGACAGAAAGTTCTGTTTATGGATGGAGTTAAATCTATATCCAGGTATTTTACTAACCCATTCTTTATCCAAGTTGGTCCTGGAAAAGAGCTACTAACCTTTGTTAATCAAACATACGTAAAAACTGTAAATAGTGTAGCATTAATTGATAAAAATCCTGATATTTCTAATAAATATTCAAAAGAAGAAATTTTAAACAAACTTTGGCTGCATGGCTATAAGGTAAACTCTGCTAAATATTTTGATACTAATAAATTTAATAAAACTGTAAATTTGCCAAACTATTCTTTTGACAATCAAACATATATATTTAAAGGTGATCATGTTGCTATTAATAATGCATCCCTGATAAGAAAAAGTGAGAAAGATCCAATAAATAGAGTATTAGAAGCAAATTTACCACAACTGTACTATGATATTGCTAAAATATTTTTAGAACTATTGATGGTTGATAAAATTAGTATTCATGATAATTTTTTTGATTTAGGTGGTAATTCAATCACTTCCTTAAGTTTAATAACAAAATTAAAAAATATTGGTATAAATTTATCTTTGACAGATATCATAAATATAAATAGTATTGCTAAGATTTATAAATTTGCACATCATAGTAATTCTAAAATTCAAGATAAAATTGTTGTTCCATTGTTAGTTAATAACCAACGTAAAAAAGTATTTTTTATTCATCCAATTGGTGGTACAGTTATTAAATATTTAAAGATAATTGACCGATTAAAAAATCAATATGATTACTATGGCATCCAAAATATAAATATATCAAATATAAATACAATCAAAGTTGAAAGCTTACAAGAACTATGTTCGATTTATTTAGAAGAAATCCTAAAAATTCAAGATAATGGAGAATATATTTTTATGGGTTCATCAGTTGGAGGTAATATTGCTTTTGAGATAGCTAGGCAATTAATTCAATTAGGTAAAACTGTAAAATATATTGTAATGCTTGATTCATGGGCCAAATACTTTGATAAGAGTGATTATCCTGACAAAAATATTCCTGCATTAGAAGAATCAAGTTATATAAATCACAAAAATTTAAAAGAATTTGTTTCAAACACAACATATGCTAATTTGATGGGAGCTGGTAATAACTTATTACAACTTATATTTAGGTATCAACCAAAGAAAGTTGATGTTAAAATTTATTTGTGTAAAGCAAATAAGTTAAACCCAAAACACATTAAAGTAGAGAATTCTTGGGATAATTTTTGGCAAAAATATACAGATATTCCAGTGACAGTTTATAATATATCAGGTGATCATGACACAATATTTTCTAACCCAGGTTTTTCTGAAATTTTAGAATCAATTAATAGTATTTTATGATTGATATATAAACTTGTTCTAGCTAGTGAAATAGTACAAAAGTTAGTTCGTGTTTAATACATTTTATGATAACTGGCCAGCTATTTTCAAAAAATTGTTGTTTTATAAATTTGTTAAATAAACGTGTTTTATATTATGTTGCTTTTATATGCAAATGTATATATAGTGCTTACATATGGCTCTCATATCGGTCGTTAAAGTGTGATGTGTTAAATACTATTTTAGGCATGCAGCTAATTAAATAATGTTGCAATGCGGTATAACAACATTACTTGAGTTTATTATCAAAAATAATATAATTTCTCTATATTAATTTTGAACTTAACATTTTGGGTTGATAAGGAAAATATTATGTATCATCATAGCAGTGACTCATCACAATTTGTAGATATAGAGTCTGTTTTTTATTTAGCTCCAGGAGAAATGTATTGGAAAGATCTAAATTTAGTATATTTGGGATGCAATCGTAATTTTTTGAATTTAACTGGTTTTAAAGATATAAAAGATGTTGTTGGTAAAACTGATTATGATATGCCATGGGGTAATTCTCCACAACTTGTTGAGAAATATATAAATGATGATAGATATGTTATTGAAACCAAAAACAAGTTATTTACAGAAGATCAATCTGTTATAACTCGGTCAGGTGTACAGGTAAAAATATTTGTAAAAACGGCAAAAGCCCCACTCTTTGATAAAGATGGAAACGTTATTGGTGTTTTAGGACTTGCGATAAATATTACGGAAGATAAGGAAAAGGAACAATTAGAAATAGAGAATCAAGCTTACATGATTAGAGCTCAGCAAGACGAAAAATTCCGCGAAGTAATTGGTAGAGCTGTACATGATATCCGTGCTCCTATTACAAGTACATTGGCAATCGCTAAAACTGCTACTGAACTTCGTGAAGAGTTACGAGTTACTTTAAGAAATGCGGCTAATCGAATTAATGATATTGCTAATAATCTATTGAATCATTATAAACCTGATACTAGTGATGTAAGGATAGAAGATAAGAAAGTACCACTGCTTTTATCTGGTGCAATAAAAGAGATTTTGAGTGAGAAAAGAGCACAGTATCATGACTTGGCTTTAATATTTGAAGAAGATGTAAATGAAAATAGCCATTTTGCTTTTATAGAAATAGAAATTGAAGCATTTAAACGTACTTTATCTAACTTGATTAATAATTCAGTGGATGCACTTGACAAAAAGACAGGAATAATTACAGTAGGTCTTAAATGTGAGGCTAATAAAGTTAAACTTAGCATAAAAGATAATGGTAAAGGAATAAAGCCTGAAGTGCTTGATAAAATTAAAAATAATATTAGTATTACTGATGGTAAAAAGGATGGTCATGGTATTGGCTTAAGGCAGGTACGAGAAACATTACAAAAAAATAATGGGAATATTACGATAAGTTCAAGCTCTGGTAATGGTACAGAGATTATTCTGACTTTTCCAAGAGTTAAAACCCCAAACTGGATTGCTACCGAAATAAGTCTAAATTCAGATGATATTATTGTGATTTTAGATGATGATGCATCTATTCATGGCGCATGGGATGCAAGATTCGCTCAGGATGCGGCACAATTTAAAATAAAGCATTTTGATTTAGGTGAACAAACAATAGAATTTATTAATTCATTAACTCCTGCTGATAAAGATCGAGTATTTTTATTAACAGATTATGAATTATTACAGCAAGGATTACATGGTTTAGATGTGGTAGAGCAAACTAAAGTTAAACGTTCTATATTAGTAACTAGCCATCATGAAGATAGTGAAATACATAAACAGGCACATAAA
>JBKDHQ010000166.1:0-9217 GCA_046336365.1 Neisseriaceae bacterium | reverse complement strand
TCCAACATGCTTTGTGCTTTACTTAGAGTCTCATCATCAACCAGTCTACTTTTCCCTGTCATAATTTACTCCACAATAATGTTATTATATTAGCATTATTATAACATATTATCTGACTAGTTATTTGGTTTAATTGGTATTACACTAATTATTACTTTGAGAATCAAACCGTTGATTATGATAAATTTACTGAGCTTAGACCCTTTGTTAGTAATATGGATAATAGTAGTATTAATGCTTTGTTACAAGTCTATAATGCCCAAGTCCAGGATAATATTAATCAAATTAATAGCTATGGTTTAAATATCCAAGCTAATGATTTAATCACTGCATTAAAAAATAGCTATGTTAATTTAGTTGATTTAGCTAAGAATCTAGCTCTCAATAATAGCAGCCAATATACTAGCTATACACTACCATACACTATGTCGATACGAGAAGTATGCTTTAATAATAATCTGGATTTTGACAATATTGATGTTATACAAAACATCATTGCTGCTAATCCAGGTAAGTTTGTGTCCACAAATAGAATAATTGGAAATACAGTATTGATGTTTCCCAAACATTAAAAATAAAGATTGTGCTTCAAATATTGATTAATCATAATTAATTTTTGGAAATAAGGCTCAGTACTAATATATTTTAACTCTAGCTTGACAATTATTGGGCAAATAAATTAATATTTCTGTACTCAAAAGAATGTGCGCAAATTTTTTCTACTTAACTTTATATGTATATTTTTTAAAGGTGTCAATATGAATCCTAATATAATAACATCGCACATACAATCAGGATCATACAAAACTGATCTTCAAGATAGCTTTACAAATGATGAAAGTGTAGATAATTCTAGTTTATTTCACAGCAATAATCCTACCCTAACAACTAACAAAAACCCAAATAAACGCCCTCATTCAACTATATCAGATGATGCATTTTATAAAAATGAAGATGATATGCCAGAAAAGAAGCCAAGATTAGATAGTATTTCAGATAGTGATAGCTCCACTGTTAATGTAACTAATTCTGGTATACCTGCTCCAACAGATGATGATCTAACCATTGGCAAGTCTAATAAAGATATTGAGGCTAAAAATTATTACCTTGGGGGGATAATTGAATTACCCTCAAAAGATGAGACTAAGTATTTTGAAGAAGCTGGCGATTCAAATGAAGATGACTTTGATGATTATGATTTGGTAGAGGATGTTCCTAACCTTAAAATTAGGCATTTTAGTATTGATGGAACTGTAAAATCTGAATACACAACTATTCTTGCTAACGATGGAAGATTAAAAGGAAATACCTTAATAAAAACTTGTCATACTTTAATTAAAGAAGCGTACAATAGAGAGCATAGTAACAGAAATCTATTCAGTGACAAGGAAGAAATTGTTTATAAATTTGAGGAAGCAAGTGATTGGGTTTTTAATTTAGGTGCTTTAGCCATGTCTAATTCACTCAGTGAAATTAATCGAAATTATATAATTGCAAAATATCTTACAATAGGACAAAATGGAATTGAGTTAGAGATGGTCTATAATGATGATAAAAATACAGAACGTATGTGGTTAAGTGATGAATTTTTTAAGCAATGGAATGAATCTTTCCCAAAATCTAAACTTCCCACTAGAAATTTAAAATATGCGGATATAAATAGAATTAACCAGCATATAATATATTTTCTTCAAAGTGTAGATCCAAACTTTTCAGATAGCTCTCTAGCAAAAATTCAGCTGCAACGACTTAAATTTCAGGAGCAGGTAACTTGGGGTAATAAGGTTTGTGCAAAGGCAAGAAGTAAAAAAGGACAAGAAGAAAACTTTGGGCAAAAACTACAACTTATTAAACAATACCTTGACTTTCTGAATGCTTTAATATTTGGTCTTGAAGCTTCGAGAGTAAATGTAACCTTAATCACAGGGGTTATGATGTTAGAACTTCTTCAAGTTGGACATTTGACTTATAAAGAGGCTTTTTTTCAAAGTGCTAATTGGGGTGGCCAATTTCCATTGGCTTCTATTGGAACAGGAAGAAATAACTTTGGTGCTAGAAGGACTTTATTAAATCAGCATGATGATATTGGAATGAGAACAGACCGTCAATATCCAAAATGGTTGGCTGTAACCTGTAAAGAGGCAATTATCATTAAAAATTGGTTTAATATGAAACTTGGAGAGTCAACTAAAAACTTTTCTGTAGCAGAACTTACAAATAGGTTTATAACTTGCATTGAAGATCTTATCAATAATACTTATAACGTATCATTTACAAGATATGACAGATATACAATATTTGCAAAGTGGATCAGATTTTTCTGAAATGTAATTACAAAGTCGTGCACCAAATTGGAAGTGCTACTATAACAAGCACTTCCTACACATATAAGCAAATTCAGTTGTTAAATAAGCAAAAAGCCACTTGCACTTATCTTTAAAACATTTGCAAAAGAATTAATTTTTTGTTGTATAACTAAGTACTATTCTGCTTATATTAATTAGAATTATATTAGAAGTTAAGCTAGCTATAAAACCTGTGTATAATTGTTCTATTATGAACAATATCAGCTACACAATATCTATCTTTGACATATTCAATAACCAAAATAACATTATTAGTAATGATACTAATGATCTGAATGGCTTATTAAGCAATTATGGTATAGAACGGATATTTATTATCAATAATCTATTTATGCCATTATCTAATAGTGCAGTAATCGATTTAACCTATAGTGCTAATAACCCTAAGACTAAGTTATTCAATCCAGCACTTGCTGAAGGTAATATCGTTAAAATCGATGAAGTATTCAACGGTAACTATAAAACAGTATTTGTTGGGTATATTGCAACAGTCAATATTTCGCAAGATACACAAACTGGATTAAATTTTACTCTTGATTGCTTATCATTACTTTCTCAGTTATCTTATCAATTAGTAGCTAATGATATTAATGATACGCTAATGTTAGGTGGTGAATTTCCGATTACTGATTTTGTAGCTAATCAAGTTGAGCTAGGTAAGATACTATTAGCTTTTCAAAATGAATCTCTAATGAGCTACGTTATTAATAACCAAATCATCAATAGCTATGATAGCTATAATAATCAGCAATTAGCCTTTTTAATTCCAAATGGTGAAGATGGACTAAGCAGTAAAAGTACAGTTAATTTTTTTGCCTCCACCAATGATAATCGATTTGATAGTCTATTACGAACTATATATGCTTATCAACGATTAATCTATCAAGATTTAGATGGTACTATTAAAATCGCTATACCATCAGTAACAGAATCAGGTGTTATTGACAGTATCAGTAATTTTTATAACTTTGATATTGGTAAATTTAATGATACCGTAGCTGAAGATAGTATTAAGTATGAACGCTATTCTATTAGTAAAAATGCAGGAATTGTATGTAATCGAGCTTTTGCTTCACTTATTCCACTGGGTTTTAACATTATTGGTAGTAATGAACAAAATACTATTAATTATGTATCAAACTTGTCAGGTAATATATTTAGTCGTGGCCAACAATTATTGAAGTCTGGAATCTTTACCATAAGTAAACACGATATTGTAGATTTAAGTGATAACATAGTACGTGATCCAACCTTATTACGCTTATTTGATATTACTCAAGGATTAAACAGCAATATTATTGCAACTGATGTATCTGGAATTAAAAGTAATAAACCAATAGTAGGCTTATATGCAAATAGGTTACTTGCTCAAGATGCTTTTTTAGAAACACAGTTAGAAATAGATTTACCACGCTTATCTTGCTACAATAGAGCTAATGGCACATTAACTGATATACCATTAGGTCATACCGTAAATGTTGATGATAATGGGAACCTTGGCTTAGAAACTAGCAAATTTTATTGTTATCAGATGCTACTTAATTATGATATCAATAGTGGTGCTAGATTAAGTTTAGGTTTATGTAAGCCATATAGCTTTACTACACTTTGGAATAATAAATAAAAATGAATCTGAAAATGAAAATAAATCTATAAGTGAATGTTATGGATAACTGTCATGAGTGACTTTAAAAAAGCAATTAATTGGATTAAAACACGCTCATTAATTTTAGTAGGATATATAAAAAATGGAAGGTTTAATAGTAATGGTATGTGCAGTGTTACTTGTGATGTCATTAATATTTCTATAATTGGTAATAATAGACAAGATGTTCCATGTATCTTTCCCTATGGATATATCAGTGTAGCTAAAGATGGAGTGAATAGCTTATTACTTAATACAGGAGATACTGTTAGTAATCCAGTATTAGTAGGAGTTGTTGTTGGTTTTAAACAATTACCATATAATTTAAAAGCTGGTGAAAGTGCTTTATATAGTGATAATTGGTTATTAGTACAGCAAAATGATGCTATACGTGCCTATAAGATTGATGATAAGAGTTATAGCGCTACGTTACCAAGTGGTGAATGGATTGGTAAGTACCTAACTGATATTGTAAATAGATTGGATGCAATAGAGCAATATCTCAATAATCATACCCATAAAGGAGTAAAAGCTGGTACCGATGATTCAGGCAAAGCTAGTCCGATTACACCAGATCCAAATATCAGTAAAGATAAAACTTCTATTAATAATGAAGAATATTTGTTAAACAATAAAGCTAAACCAATAAACAATTAATCTGATGTAAATAAATAAACTAATGTAGAGAAATAAATAATAATATTTTAGTGTGGATTGACGTGTATTACAACACCAGCATTTATCTTGATCCAAAGACTCAAGATTATGTAAATTTAAATGGGCAAATAGCTAATCGTAAACAGATATTAACTGAAATTTATTTAAGATTAGCTATGCCACAAAAGAAATATATGTATGCTAAAGATAATACTACTGGTAGTTTATTATATACATTAGCTAATCAACGTGGTATGGTTAATAAAACCCAGTTAGCTCAAATAGTAGCTAATGCATTAAAACCAATGGTAGAACAAGGCAAAATCATTATTAAGGAAATTAAAATACCACGATTAGTATTAGGTAATATCACAATTGAGATTAATGGAACTGATACCAGTGGTGAACAAATATATTTTATATTGGATAAAGTAATATGAGAAATCTTTTATTATCATTATTAAGTATTATACTAGTATTGGTAGTTACTACTTGTGCGGTAACTTTTAGTGGGAAACAACATATCTCGTATGTTGCCAATAAACCCATCTTATCTGATAATAATCAAAGTAATTTTGAATCAAATGCAGTTAAACAATATCATAGTGAAAGTAATAGCTGGTTTGATAATGATAGTTTATCCAAATAAAATATGAAAACACAACAGCAATATTACCAACAATATGTAAACTTTGTTAAAGCATTAAATCCAGTTGCATTACCAGATGCAGTTGCAACTGATTGGTGGGTTAAGGCCAATGTAATCGGTGGTATTGCTAGTGGCATAGATCAAGATATTTATAGTTTTAGGCAAAATATCTTTCCACAGTATGCAAGTGGTAATGCATTAGATAAGTTTCTAGCTTCATATAATTTAGCACCACGAAGTGCAGGAATTCCTGCTACAGGCTATTGTGGTCTAGTAACTAAACAAGCTCAGGATATTACTATACCTGCTAATACTAAATTAAGCATATCAAATAATCATTATTTTGTGCAACGAACAACCATTATTAATGCAGGAAGTCTTGGACAAATTACTATTCAAAGTGTAGACACTGGGTCTGGACAACAATTAGCTAATGGTACTGAATTAAAATTAGCAGAAGCTATAGATAATATAGATAAATTAGTAGTATTATCTATGAATGATGGTGCTGGTAGTGAAACTGATGCTAATGTTAGATATAGAATAATTCAAGCTATTCAAAATCCAAAACTAGGTGGAACTAAACAAGACTATATTACCTGGGCAACCTCACAACCAAATATAACCGATGCTTATGTAATAGCTAATATCTTACAAACTGGGATTTTATCTATATTTGTTTTATCTGGAACTAACGACCCTGATATTATTCTAGCCAAACCAGATATTACGTATAATCGCACTACAACTAAAACCGATATACAAAATACCCAAAATTATATAGAAACTCAAAGACCAATAAATGATAATGCATTAGTATCGAGTACCGATACTCAAACATACGTGGAAGCAAACACTATAAATGTTGGAGTCATATTATTACCAAATTTAACCTTGGATACAGTATTAGCTAATTTTAACAACATAGCTGTTGCTAACTTAATAAAAAGAGAAGTTAGGCGGGCATTTATTACAACTCCATTATATGGCACTCAAATTGGTAATAGTAGATATATACTATTAAGTGATATTGTACAGTCAATTGATAGTGGCTTAAGTGTAACTAATGGCATATATGCTCAAATCTTAATTGATAGAAAAGTTGATTATAAAGGTACGCAAGATAATATACTAATTAATGAAGAAGTGCAACAAGATAATAATTTATTCTTAGTTTATGATATTACTTATGCTGCTATTAATGTATACATTATGAGAAATGAGTAACACAATATGTCAAAGTTAAAAATATTTATCAATAAAACTCCAGTATATAATACTACTAATATTATTTTACGTGCTGGATTATTTGCTGATGATTATAGTCTAATCGATGTTACTAATGATTGTACATTTACTGTCAATTTCGGTAATGAGAATATTATTCAAGTGAATCATAACAAATTCACTACTAAAAATACAGGAGATGTTAGTATACAGGCATTATACACACTTCCATCGCATAATAAGCAGCAAAAACAGACAAATCAATATATAGCAAATATCAGCTTTGTTATTGTTGGTGATGCAGCATTACCAAATAAAGATGATATTTATAATTGCATGAAGCGTGAAGAGCCAGATGGTGCTTATACTCAAGTAGCAGATATTAATAGTTTTACTTATCTGGATAATCAAGCTGTTGCTGATATATTTGCAACTAATTATAAGAATTTAGATTCTGAAATTCAACAAATTTATCCAGAATCAACCTCAGACTATAAAGACTGGATAAATATGCTATTTAATGAAATATACATTAATAGCCAACAAGGACAAATTAATCAAGTATTACAATTATTACGTAATTTACAAATACTAGCTTCAATGAACCCATTTGATATAGCACAAGCGATAACTAGTTATATCTACTTTCGAACTAATATAGCTCTTTATGTATTTATCCAGGAAGATAAGGTTAACTTTGATAAAGCATGGATATTAGGTACCGATAAATCAATACTTGGAATTAACACTTATTTATCCAAAGGCAAGATTAGCTCTAATCTAATCATTAATGTATTTGATATTGAACATCAATTAGATGATTTATTTAAAATAGAATTAGAGAATTTTATCAGTAAAATAACCAGAGCCTATTTTGGTTATACCATTGATTATGACAAAATACCGGATGAATTTTATCTTAATTATGATATAGGGATGACTTATAAAGGAGATCAGAGAATTATATATTCATACTGTCTACAATATAATCAATTAGCTTTTTATAAGGTAATTGGACTTATTAATCCAATTCAACCTAATTATATAAAAGACATACAGATTGAGCCATCAAATAATGCGGTTATTAATGTACCAACTAGATTAATAGTTACAGGCATATTTATTGATAACGTAACTGCAGATATTACCTTGGCTTGTCAGATTAGTAAAGATAATGATAATCTAAAAATAGTCGGTGATGTATTAATACCAAATCAGAATGGCCAGTGTAAGTTAACTATTAGCTATGGCAGCATAACCAAAACCGTTACTTATGTTAGTGAAGGGATCTAGATGTCATTTAAGCAAAACTTTTACTTAACCTGGGAAAATGGAGAATTAGTTACCGCGGATACCATGAATGCATTGAGTGATGGCATAGCTAGTCAAGTACTTAGCTTAACTGATGGCATATTGCCAGTAATTCTAAGTGGTGGAATAGTAACAACCAATGATAATACAGCTAATGTTACTGGCGGATATTATCGAGTAGCCAATCAAAAATCTGGAGAATTAGATACTACCACATCACAACATGGTATACCAGGCTATTTTTATGCATCATCTGTTAACAATCTAGCATACCAGAACGGGCAATATATTGTAGCTAGAATTAATATTAGTACTTTATCAAAATACACCACTATTATTAGCGGTAGTGTAATGGCAGTCGATGCACCAACAGATCAAGATGTAGTTGTATATAGAGCAAATGCTAAAGGAGATGATATTACTCAAATATCCAGAGATAATGATTTACAGTTAATTATTCCCATAATTGATAAAAGTAATCAGTTAATAATAAATAACTCATCAGCAAATAATATACCGCTTGAGATAGCTAACAAGAAAGTACTAATAACAGCTATAGCAGCAAATGCTACGGTTGTTCTACCTAATGTTACTAATGGCATCTATTCAATTATTAATAATTCTAGTTCAAGTATTTATTTAATGCCAACTGGAGGAAATACTATTATAGGTAAAGCCAGATGTTTAATAACCCCCTATAGTAGTATAGATACAACTCCAATTAATGGCAAAGGTTGGATATTTTTATAGGTGATTTTATATGAGCTTTTTAAATACACCAAATGTGCAAGATGATGGCCAAGATAATGTAACTATTCAAAAAACTGATACCGGAGCTGCTAATCTAATTGTAACTGGTAATACAAAAATTAATCAGGGTCTAAATGTTACTGGAAAAACTAGTATAAATTCCCAAGCAGATAATTTGCCATTAGAAGTTATAGGCGCAGGTGGACAATTCTGGCTTTACTCAAGTGGTGGGCAAAATAATGGAGCAGTTATTCGTGGTGGGACACAAAGTCAATATGGTATAGTTTTTACTGGCACTGATCGAGTAAGAATTGAGGGTGTAGGAGGAGATAATCGAGCTGCTACTTTAGGTGACTTTATAAGGAAAACATATGATACATTTGCTATGCAAGCAATTAGCTATGGAGATAATAATTGGGTAGTTACTATAGGTGGAGGTACATTATCTAGTACAATATCTGGAAATATCGTTTCATACACTCTTGATATTAACAAAGCTTTTGGCATAACCGGCAAAGGATCTTATTGGGTTGGTGTAGCAGGTATTGAGTGTATGGGAGCAACTCGTAATATAAGACGCAATGCAGTTTATTTGGGTGGAAATATTTTAAC